>JAPLZR010000108.1 GCA_026394935.1 Candidatus Woesearchaeota archaeon | reverse complement strand
CTGGTTGAAATTCTTGATTATATCTGCAGTCAGGGCAATGGCGAACCAAAAATAAAACAAGTCAAATCTTTTGCTAGTGTAAAATCAATCTTAAACAAACCCTTAGAAGAGCTAAGGAGATTAAAGGAATCAGGATTGACTGAAGTGTATGTTGGTTTTGAGTCTGGAGATGATTATGTTTTAAGGAACATAAACAATGGTATTACCGGCAGGGACAGCTTAACTGCAGGACTAAAATTAAATGAGTCGGGCATATCAACTCACGCTTCATTGATATGGGGAATCGGCGGTACTGAAAGAAGCGAGCAGCATGCAATCGCAACTGCAGAGCTGTTAAATCAATTTAATCCTGGTAATATCATTCTGAATCACCTTTTTTACCCAAATTTAATGATGGAGAGATGTGCTGGCTACGCGCTGCCTACACCAAGACAGCTGGTTGAAGAAGCGCATCTTTTGTTGGAACAACTTACTACTTCAAGCATATTCTTGGTTACAGAAGGGCCGTGCATGGAGTTCCCAATAGAAGGGCAATTGCCGCAGGATAAGGAAAAGATAAAAAAGGGAATAGAAGAGATAGTTGAAGAAAATAATCCGCGCAGTTGTGCATTTTAATCGTTCTTCCTAAACTTTTATAAATCATACGCATACAATTAATGTTATGTTCGAAAAAGAGATTGTTGATGTCTTGAGGAAGAAGGTTAAGGGAGAGATTTCGTTAAGTGTCCCTCCTGATGGTTCTCTTGGCGATTTTGCTTTTCCTTGTTTTACGTTGGCTAAGGAATTGAAGAAGAGTCCTGTGCAGATTGCTGAGGAGCTTGCCAAGACCATTTCTATGCCGGATATTGTGTCAAAAATCACAGCCGCGGGTCCTTATGTTAACTTTTTCCTTGATCCTGCGAAGGTTGCTCAATATTTGTTTGCTGAAATCTTGGGAAAAAAGGAAAACTTCGGCAGTTCTAAGCTCGGCGATGGCAGGCTTGTCGCGATTGAGTTCTCCAGTCCAAACATTGGCAAGCCGATGCATTTTGGTCATTTGAGGAGCACTGTTATTGGTCAGTGTCTTTCCTTGTTGCACGAGTTTAATGGTTTCAAGGTTGTTCGCCTGAATTATTTGGGTGACTGGGGTACTCAGTTTGGAAAACTGATTTATGCTTACCTGAACTGGGGGAGTGCTGAGAAACTGCACGCCTGTCCAATAAAACACTTGTACGACCTCTACGTTAAATTTAACGAGTATGTTGAGAAGGACGAGAAATATCAGGGTTTTGCGCGTGAGTGGTTCAGTAAATTGGAAAAGGGTGACCAGGAAGCAACAAGCTTGTGGGCTAAGTTCAAGCATTATAGTGTTGATGAGTTCAGGAAGATTTATGATATGCTTGGCGTGACTTTTGATTGTTATAACGGCGAGGCGTATTACGCTAAAAAAGCCGATGCTGCAGTCGCTCTTGTTGAGAAGAAGAATCTTGCAGTTGTTGACGAGGGTGCTTTGATTGTGCGTCTTGGCAATGATATGCCTATGATGCTTAGAAAGACTGATGAAAGCACAACTTATGCCAGCCGTGACTTGGCTACTTTGCTTGACCGTATTGATGAATTCCATTTTGATACTATTTTGTACGTTGTTGGTCATGAGCAGTCTTTGCATTTTGAGCAGTTGTTCAAGCTTGTTCATTTGCTTGGCTTTAGCCAGAAGTTTGTTCACGTCGCTCATGGTCTTTACCTTTCTCCTGAGGGTGGCAAGATGGCTACGCGAAAGGGCAAGGCTGTTTTCATGGAGGACGTTTTAGATGAAACGATTGCTTTGGCAAAGAAGACGATAGAAGAAAAAAATCCTGATTTGAAGAATAAGGATAAGGTTGCAAAGACTGTTGCTATTGGCGCGATTTTCTTTGGTGACTTGTTTAATGACCGGGTGAAGGATGTCGTGTTTGATTTGCACCGTATTCTTTCTTTTGAGGGTGATACTGGTCCTTATTTGATGTATACTCACGCGCGTGCTGCGAGCATTGTGCGGAAAGCTAAAATGAAGCCGTCAAAGGAGTGTGACACTTCGTTGTTGCAGGACCCTGCTGAACAGCGCGTGATTAAGTTGATGGCTGGTTTTTCTGCAAAAGTTCAGGATGCTCTTGCTCAGTATAAGCCTCATATTCTTGCCCAGTTTTTGATTGAGTTCGGCCGTGCTTTCAACGAGTTTTATCATAAGTGTCCTTGCACTCAGGAGAAGGATAAGCAAATTCAGCTTGCGCGTTTGTGTTTGATTGAGTGTTCAAGACAGCTGATTGAGAATGGTTTGCGTTTGCTCGGCATTGCTGCTCCTAGTGAGATGTGAGTATGAAATTTTTTGGTCCTGAAATAAAGCTTCCTTTGTCTGAGTCAGGCCTGGCTCCTTTGATAGAGCGTGTTAGCGATGTTTCTGATGCTGAGCTTGTTCTTGGCAGTGTTGATTTGTCTGGACGGAATGTTGTTTTGTTTTCTGCTGATGGTGAACTGCTTCGTCTGCCTGATAATGTTATTTTGGTTGGTGGTCATTATTTGTCTGGCAGTGAGCGTGAGTTTTTGAAAGCGCGCAATATTAGATTCTTCTCTTTGCATTCTGTTGTTCAGGAGGGGATTGCTAATGTTTGTGATGGTTTGATGGAGTGTGCGCGTGGCTGGCCTTCTTTGCACGTGTGTATTTCTTTGTCGATTCTTGAGCTTCCTGGCGGTT
>JAPLZR010000091.1 GCA_026394935.1 Candidatus Woesearchaeota archaeon | reverse complement strand
TTTGATTCACGAGAAATTGTCTGGTGATGCTTTCAGGAATGTTTTGAGGAATGATGTGAAACTGCTTGTTCTGGCGTTGTTGCTCGTCTTCGTGTCTGCGGTTCTGGAAGTTTATGTTACTGCGCCGGTGTTTCACGGTTTGATTTCATAGTTTTGTTTTCTCTATTAGTCTTAATTGTTCTGCATCAAGTCTCATTCTGCCTTTGACGAATCTTTTATGTTCCGGCTTTCCATAGCTTAGTTCTATCAGCGAACTGAGTGTTTTGCCGTATGCGATATAAACTTCGCCAGTATCTTGTTGGCTGCCTTTGACTGCGTCCTGCCATCTTTGTTTTAAGACCTCGGCTTCCAGAGTTAATTTTGCCGCTTGTATTCTTTTACTCAGGAATTCGATGCTTTGTTTGAATTTTTCATATCGGGGCCCTATGGTATCTGGGCTGATTTTTTGGAATTCTGCGTTTATGCCGTTCATCTCGTCGTTATATCCTTTTATGCTTTCTTCCGGAAGGGCGTTTATGCCGTCTTCTTCAGTTGCTGTTTGATCTGCTTTTTGGATTTCCTTTCCAAGCCGTTCATCAAGGCGATCATGCGTTTCTAAGATGTTGCCCAAACTCGTAATCGGTATTGTTTTTAGGCCCAGTTCTTTTCTATGTGCTTCAAGTTGCTGCCGAACAGCTTCCTTTGTCTCGGGCGTTAGATTTTCAAGAAGTGTTTTATCAATATATACTATGGTTTCGTATGCAGTGTAAAAATCATTCGCTTCTAAAAGTTTTTTGCAGGTGTCTAATTTCTGGTCTGCTTCTTTTTCCAAATAGCGCTGGTGATACTTTGCAGTTATTTTTCTTTCATCGCCGTCTTCAGGGAACAGCTTTGAGAGCGTATTTGCTTGTTCGTAGCATCTTTTTGCTGCATTGAGGTCTTTTTCAGGGAGGCCTGTTGCCAGTAAAGTGCGCACTGTTTCTTTTATTAAATTGGTTAAACTTTCGTATCCTGTTTTTAATGCGGGTGATAATTTGTCGGAATTTCTGATGGACGCATAGGTTTTTGCTGCATCCTCGTATCTTTCTTCTTTTATTGCTATTAGTGCTGTTGTAATGTAGTTTTTCGTATCCTGTTCGAGATTCTTTGCATCTCTGCGCTCTTTTCTTTTCTGTTCATTGTTGCTTAGTCCGCAAATCCAGGATACCACGTCCTTTACTGAGAGCGTGTCGTCTATTTTGCTTGTTATTCCGAGGAGTGTTGTGTCTCCCAAACGGTTGCTTAAGCGGAGGGTGTTGTATACGTCTTTGGCGTATTCTGCTGCTTCTTTCAGATATGCTGCTCTTGCATCGTCTTCTCTTGGTGTTGTTTCTGCCAGGCTTACGAGGCTTTTTGTTAATGCTGATTTTTTTTCTACGTTTTCCTTGTCGTCTTCGTATTCTTGTCTTTTTTCCTGGACTTTTGATAGAAGGATTTCCTGCAATTTTTTTCTTTTTGCTTCTTCTTCTGCTGTTGTTTCTCGTCTTGCAAGCCGTTTTTCTATGATGAGCTGTTCGTATTTGGCATAGATTACTGTGAATGATGGTCTGTCGTTTACGTCTTTTGCGTTTAATACCATCATTATCAGGTCTTCAAGGTCTTCGCTTACTGGAACGACAACATCCAGTTCTTGCTTTATTTGTGCTTTGACAGCCGGATTTAATTCAGTGTTCAATTCTCGAGTTAGTTCTCTTTGTTTTTGCTCAATTGATTCATTTAGCCATGATTCAAATGGCATTTTGATGTTTATTCTGTTTGAAGCGATTACCTGGCTGCTGTTCGTTTGTGTTTCCTGGGGTCTGCTTCTTGAGAAGACTTCGTATGCAGTGCATGCCCAGGAATAAAGGTCTGATAATGGTGATGCTTTTGTTGAGTCTGCTGCTTGTTCAGGCGAGATGTAAATGCAGGTTCCAAGGAAAGCATCCTGTAATGTCAGGCCCGCATTTGCTGTTCCTACTTTT
>JAPLZR010000102.1 GCA_026394935.1 Candidatus Woesearchaeota archaeon | reverse complement strand
AACAGTAACACCCCTTAACAAACGACCGCCAGCAACATCAACACCAGGAACATTCTCAATAATGCTCAAATCGTGCTCACTAACTTTCCCAGCAGTATTAGCGCCAGGAGGGCCAAAACCAGCAGTAGCACCCTGAACCATAATCTTATCATAACCAACACTGCCCATCTGCTGGTTAATCACGTCACGCATACCCTGACCAAGAGAAATCAAAGCAACAACAGCAGCAATACCGATAAAAATGCCAAGCATAGTCAAAGAAGTACGTAAAAAACGCTTACGCAAATCTCCAAATGCAATAAGGAAATAATCTTTAACAGCTGACATTTTCGCCTCTAAAAACGCCTATGATTTCGTGCGGCTCCAATTGCAATCATTTCTTCTTACGACGCCTAAACCACCAGTAAATCACAACTGCAACGATTAACAGTCCAATAATTATGCTAACCCAAGGCGTTGAAGTCTTGCCAAGCTCTTTATCAGTAATAATGCGCAAAGGCAAATCATACTGCGTTGAAAAATCAACATTGTACGGGTCCTTAAACTCCAATGTAACAGATAATCTAGGACTCTCAACAAGAGGCTTCACAGTAAAATCAACAGTCTCAAAATCATCTGAATCAAGATTACCAACATAAGCCTCATTAGAAGGACTCAACACATCATAATCCGGAGTCTGAATCAGTTTAACAGTCAAATACTTCATATTCACAACGCCCTTGTTCACAACCTTCAAAGTAACAGTACCAGGAACAGTCTTAGAAGTAAAAACAGTCTTGTCAACAGTCAAACTAATCTCAGGCTTAGCATTAACAACCAAACTAATCTTAGCAGTATCAGTATACTCCTTATTACGCTCATCCTTAAACGACAAAGTAACAGGAATATTGTACACTTTCACCTCAGTAGAAGTGTCAGAAGCAAGCTCAAAAACAACAGTCTCAGTCTCACCAAAACCAATGTAGTCAACTCTTTTCTTAGCACCGCTTCCTATCGTACTGAATTTGCCATCTTCAAGACCAATGGAAACATCAACGTTCTTCACAGCAATCCTGCCAGCATTACGCAACTGCATTTCAACCTTAACAGTCTGACCAGGAGTGATAGGCGAAGGAGTAACCTTGTACGAATCAACAACAAGCACTGCATTCTGAGTCTCCAAACTAACAGAAGACAAAAGCTCAATCCAATTATCACTGCCATACTTGTACTGGAACTTCACATCACTATCACCATTCGGAGCAGTAGGGTCAACAAACACGGAAAACTTCACAACCTTACTTTCCGAAGCAGACAGGATACCAACATCAAAAAAGCCCTGAGAACCAGCAGGCAAACTAAAAGGATACTCAGGAACAAACTTCACAGCCACTTTATCCGCTTTCGTTCCAGCATTGTTAAGCTCAACCCACACGTCAACAGGGTTGCCCTGCTCAGCAGGAGCAGGCTCATACCTAAGAACTGAAGCCTTAAGCATAGCACCGCCAACAGCACAAACGCTAACAGACAGCAACACCAACATCACCAATAATAGTAGTTTTTTCATTTTCAATTACCTCCGCTTAATTATAACACCATCTTTCAAATACTCAACACGATCAGCAAAACGAGCAAGAACATCATCGTGAGTCACAAGAACAATAGTCTTATCACGATGCTTGTGCAATTCCTGCAAAAACTCCATAACCTCCTTACCAGTCTTACTATCCAAATTACCAGTAGGCTCATCAGCCAAAATAACAGGAGGGTCAACAGCAAGTGAACGAGCAATAGCAACCCTTTGCTGCTGGCCACCAGACAACTCGCCAGGCTTGTGATGCATCCTGTCAGCAAGACCAAACTGCGCCAAAAGCTTCTCAGCACGCTTTTTCCTTTCATCCTCAGGAATGCCCTGGAAAGTCATAGGCAAAACAACATTCTCAAACGTCCAAACAGCCAACCAAGTTCATAGCAGTACTCTTACCACTGCCACTAGGACCCTGAATAGCCAAAAACTCGCCAGGCATAACATCCAAATTAATGCCACGCAAAGCATTCACAACATTATCACCCATCTTGTAAGTCTTCCAAACGTTCTTCAATTGAATAATAGGCTTCACGATTTCAACTCCTTCAAAGCATTAGCAAAAATCCTCTTAATACGAACAGCGTTCTCCTTAACCAAACCTTTCTTTAAAATCCTGCACAGTTCAGAATTAAAAGCCTCCATCTCAGGATTCAACTCCTTAAAAGGAACCTCACCCTTCCTAATACTCTCAACCACGCCAGCAGGCATAGACATATTCTCGCCAGTCATAGCAGAAAGCACCTTCATACCCTCAACAAAACTGTTAGTGAACTCAGCACGCTTAGCCTCAATAGCGCGCAACTTCTGCTTACCATCAGCAGTCAAAGAATACTCATTAGTCCTGCCAACACTCTTAACACTCACAAGACCTTCTGCCTTCAAAGAATCAAGCAAAGGATACATACTCCCAGAAGAAGGCTTACTGCCAGTCTTTTCCTCAACAAACTTCATCAAAGAATAACCAGACTTAGGACCCTCTGCAAGAGCTTTCAGTACAACAATCTTCAAAAACCCGCGAATCATAGAGGTATTCATATCGGAAACGACATATCTGTACCGATATATCGGATGTGATGTATCGGAAAGGATATATCGGAAGCGATAGTATATAAAGGTTTTGGTTTTCAAGCAGTTCACAAGCACTGCCTTAGAACGAGAATTAAAGTGCGAATCGTCGATAAAACCTAGAGAAAAATTAAACCAGAAGGGAAGAATTGGGTATAGCCCCTATCTTCCCCTCCATTGTTATACAAGTAGAATAGGGCCCTATATTTTTAAAGCTTTTGGTATCACAAAGTTAGGTTATTGAACAGCTTGTCCAGATGGATGGTTCTGTCGCCTGCACGCATCGTGTCTTCTCCCAAACAATTTAGAAATGAAACAACCCACACTTTCAGACCTTTCCTCTTTATGAAATTAATAGCATCCACAAAATCGTTGTCTCCACTTACAATTATTGCAGTATCATATGCTTTTTCAAACGCCAAACCCATAACATCTGTAACAAGTGAAACATCAACTCCCTTTTGGTAGGGAACATGAACGTCCATTTTACTGCAATGCTTACACTGGACATCCTTGAATCTTAATCGTTTTGTAACAACAGTTATTTCCAGACTCCTCAATTTATCAAAAAAGCCAGATTTTTTGCCATCGATAGGTTCCTCGACCGAGTCGTAGAAATAACCCCTTATGAAATCAGTATCTTTTGTAATCTCCTTAATGAGTTTAGAGTAATCAATTTTCTTTGTTAATTCTTTCTTTCCATTATTATTCGTCCTGACAAATCCATTTTCCTTGCAATACGTCCACCAACCACCCAAAAGATTACTTGCATCAATAAACACCATTGTTTTCTTTTTGTCAGACATAATCTGGAAGAAATTACGGCATCTATAAAATCTTTGTCTTTTAATCCGACAAGCATTGGAAGAATTACTGAAAAACAAGTAAAAATTACAAACGCGTCCGTAAAGTTTACGGAAAATTTGACAACAAACTTATTAAGAAGTAATGCATCACAGTCATTATGCAAATCAAAAATGAAAACAAGGTCTTCAAAGAAATACCTATAGAAGAATTATACGCATTCGCAAAAGCAGGAGGCTCATTTGACTTCCTACTCGAAGACGAAGACCTCTACACAGAAGAGGACATAATAGAGCCGGCATGAAAAAAGGAGACCTTGTTCTAGCACACATACAATTCACAGATTTCAGCGGAACAAAAATCAGACCAGGCCTTGTCTTAGCTCCTGAAAATTCCGAGAGAGATGTCATCCTGGCGTTCATAACATCACAAACCCAAAAACAAGACCAATCAAGCGTGCTCGTCTCACCAAAAGAAGCTCCATCCTCAGGACTTAAGAAAGAATCAATTATCAAACTCAACAGGATAACCACACTTAATGAAAACATAATACTCGGCAAAATAGGCAGTTTACCATCAGAAATGCTTGAAGAAGTCGACCACAATCTAAGAAAGCTGTTTCAACTGTGAACGCCTGAATCTTTTCTGATATTCAACGCCAGCTTCCTCTCCAGACCACAATCCTACAGCTTCAGCTATAGCTCTCTTTCTCAAGTTCACAATGTCCGCAGATATTTTGGGAATCATCATATTATCGATTGCAACTGAACTAATTAAGCTTTCGGCAGGTTATATGGGCACAAAGAAAAAAAATGTTTCGGTCATTTGTGCACGTATAAACTAAAGAATTTGCTATTTGGAATCTGCGACAAAGTTATGTAGTCACCCAACAGTAGAGAAAAGGTTTATATACTGTGAATCTGCTCTAACTGATATGAGAAAAACAGACTTACAACCAGAACAAATCCTTATTCCAGGAGAGTATGAATTAGGAAATGAATCAATACTGAAAATATACTTCAGAATATTCGGCAAAGGACACGGAAAAGACCTGCCTCCAGTGATTGTAGCAAGAAATGACATCACAGGGCGCAGCCTGAAAGACAAATATGAATCTGTTGTCCAACATTTATCGAAAAGAGGCTATATGGGGGAGATGAACATAAATGCGCCATATAACCTTGGACGAGCAAGAGAAACATATGCAAGATTCAACGAACTCATTGCAAAAGCGCCATTCTACCTGTTCGACGGCAACCACAGAACTACCGCCGCCACACTAACACACCGCTCCATACACGCACTCGAATTACAATCAGACGAAGATATAGCTGAAGCCAGACGAATGATAGAAAGAGGACAATTATTCGATTTCAAACGGCCTGAAACTTCTCTAAGAGAATTGGTCACAGCATTTGAGGAATACATCATAGGAAATGACCGTTTTGAAGGCCTACGAAAACCTTATTAAGAAATAATGCATCACAGTTGTTACGAAGAGGGTGATGCCAATGAAACTGACAAGAGCAATACTATGCGGAATTCTACTGTGGGTGCTGATATTCTTCGAAGTCAGCATACTGATGTTCGGCTTCAAGCTCACAGGACAAATGTACTACACAATACACTACGTGCTATTGCTGATACTGACATTCATAGTAGCTTATGTATACTTCCACAAGAGAAAAGGAACATTCACAGAAGGACTACTGGCAGGAACAGTGATGCTAATAACAGGAATAATACTTGACGCAGCAATAACAGTGCCATTATTCATCAAAACATACAGCTTCTTCGCAAACATCTATCTATGGATAGGAATGATAGAAGGAGTAATAGCAATGGGAATAGCAGGCGCGATTAAGAAATGAAACTAATCATAGCAAGACACGGAGAAACAGAAGAAAACGCCAAAGGCATATGCCAAGGACAATCAATAGGAACACTAAGCAGAAAAGGCATAGAACAAGCAAAAAAACTCGCACTAAGACTAAAAGATGAAAAAATAGACAAAATCTACGTAAGCGATTTGAAAAGAGCGAAGGACACAGCACAAGAAATCATCAAACACCACCCAAAAGCAGAAATAACATACACACCAGAACTAAGAGAAAAAAACTGGGGCACATACGAAGGAAAAAGAAGAGAAGAAATGAATGAAGCAGACTTCAAAAATGATAATTACAGGCCAGAAAAAGGAGAAACAAGAACAGAAGCAAGACAAAGAGCAGCCAAGTTCGCAGACAAACTAATCAAAGAACACAACAAAACAATACTGCTGGTAACACACGTCGGAACAATAATGCATCTGATGCTCCACCTGCTAAAAAAAGACTGGGCAGAACACGAACAATACATGCACCACAACTGCGGACTAACAATTCTAGAAATCAATGAAAAAGAAAGAAAAATAGTAACGCTAAACTGCCGCAAACACCTAGACTAACGAAACCTTTAAATATCATTACTACATAGTGGTAATTATGAGTGAAGTAACAAGTATAACCTCTCTGGTAAAGGAACAAACACAGTGCAAAGACAAAGTCGTAGTACTGCTCCATTCTCCCGAGATATTCGATGCACTGAAAGACAGAAAACAGGCAAGACCAGTGATAATCACAAGCGAAGGAATCACAGACAGAATGAAAATATTCTACACATCACAGCAAATCAATTTCAACAAATGGGACAAAAAAAGAGCAATGTACGTCCTTGAAGATTTGAGAAAAACATTCCCGAAATACAACGGAGTAACACCAGAAAGATTCTACCAAATAGGCAGATACCTGACCGGAAAAGATACACCGATAAAAACAGAAGCATTCGCAGGACTATTATTAAACAACGGACCAGAAATATTCGACTGCTACATGAAAATGACATGCAGTCCGGCAAAAGCAAACCTGCTGAGCAACCTGGCAAACTCAATGCAAAGCCTTTCTGACAATGAACTCTGGCTAAGAGTCACAGCACCAGCAGCATACGCTGCAACACGAATACCAGGACTCCAATTACTAAACACATCAGGACAATCAATGGCGATAAGACCAGACTTAATACTAGAAGCGGCAAAACAAAGAAAAATAGATTACGAACACTTCCAGACAATCAGCTGAAAATCGAAGCAATCAAGCCAAAAATCTTCTTAAAGAAATTCGCAATACTGGAAGTCGCCTGAATAGCAGCACCATCACTAAAGTTAGTCGCAGTCAAATTAACCTCAGGCAAAGGAACAGTCTTATACTTATCATCAATCTCCTTAGAAACATCATCCTTAACTTCCTCTTTCTCGACAGAAGCGCTCTTCTTCAAAGCATCAATCTCAGCCTGAGACAACACCTTAACACACTTGCACGAAGAACAAACAAAATTAGAAGCGCAATCAGTATCATTCTCGCAATCCTCACTAGGATGCTTATATCTATCACCGCAAACAGCAGGCTGGCTCTCAAGATTCTTCAAAGCAGCAGCAGCAATCTTACAAGTACAATCAGCCTGACAAGTGCCATATTCAGCCACGCTTTGACCAAAACAAACACTATTAGGAGGGTCACACTGCTCACCCTTAGCCTTCTCAACACGCTTGTCACCGCAAGAAGAAAGCGTTATTGTTTGAGTAGTATTCGTAGTATTAGAAGTGCTTGCAGTGCTTGAAGCGCCAACACACTCACCATCAACACAGCCGGAAAAACCAAGCGAAATGCAATCATAAACCTCAGACTCACGCTTGTCCTGACGGCAGAAATACTCCTTCAACCACTTGCTCGCATTAACAGAAACGCCCTCCTTGCTAGTCAAACAAACATCAACCTGAGTAGTAATGCCATACTTGACCTCACCCTTGTTCTTCAAAGCAGCATCAGTACGATGAGTACCGCCATTATCAGTATCAGCACACAAGCTTTCATTAACTGCAAGAACTGCAGTAGAAAGAACAATCAAAGCCGCAATAATAATCCATACGCGCATACCACTCCCACAATACCAGATATATATAAAGATTTTGGGCAAACTTTAAATATCCTCCAAAACATAGTGAAACAACATGAAACAACTCTGGGTGGCGCTTCTAATACTGCCAATAGTGCTGGCAGCAAGCATTGAAACAAGTGAAACAACACTGGACGTTGAAAAAAACAACATCATAGTATACACCTCAATGATGCTAACACCCCAAAAAGACATAGGCAACCTAACATTCATTCTCGCACAAAACGCGAAAGACGTTGAAGTAACAATAGACGGAGAAAAAAGAGACTGCACACTAGTAAAAGAATTCGCCAGATGCGGAAGCATGGCAAACGGAACACACACAGCAAACATAACCTATGAAACAAGCTACCCAATAGCAGAATCAGGAGAAAACACACTAATAAGATACACAGACAGACTCCCATACCCGGCAGAAAAACAGCAAGTATCAATCAAACTGCCACTCGGCTACATAGTGCCAAGAGAAAAAGACAAAGACGAAGACTTCTACGTAACACCAAAAACAACAGACACGTACTCTGACGGGCAAAGAGTAATACTATACTGGGAACAAAAAGGGCAAGAACTGCCAATATCAGTAGTAGCAAGACAAGTCGTACGCACCCCAATAGGATGGATGGCAGCAGCACTCATAGCAATAGCAGCAGCAATAATCTCAAGCTACATAGTCATACACCAGCGCAGAACAACAAAACCAAAACAGAAAAAGAAAACAACCATAGTACCAACGTTAATAGACAACGAGCAAAAAATAGTCAACTTCCTCAAAGAAAACGGAGAAGTCTGGCAAAAACAAATACAGCAGGCAACAACATTCTCAAAAGCAAAAGTCAGCAGAATACTCAGAAACCTCGAAGAAAGAGGAGTAATAACAAAGACGATTTACGGGAATACAAACAAGATAGCGCTGAAGAAGTGATTCTACGAATTATAGGCTATGCTTCTATTTACAAGGGGACTCAACCGCCGTCCCCTCGCGCTCCCCGCGGGCCTTGTTCCATCTTGTTCCACGCTGTTTCACGGAGTTATTTAATAGGCACACAATAGTACATGGAACAGTAAATGGTATAAGCCACCATCCACGAGTGTGCGACGGGGGTCCACGAAACCCCCTCGCTACTCAATTTTCTCATGAAAAAAACATTCATAGAAACGGAAGAAGACATCAAAGAGTTCATAGAAGAACTAAAGAAGGAACAGGATAATACAAAACAACTTCTAGAAGAGCGAAAAGAATAAAAACCGGCCAAAACCTGCAAATTTTGCAAAAGGGTGGTAAAATGAACAGCCATGGACCAATAGCAATAGTAGACATCTCAGATGACAAAAAATTCTCAACAAACGTAGCAAAAATGCTAGGCATACTACCACATAAGACAACAGTATCAAAATTCGCGGACGGCGAAACAAAAATCAAGATAGAACAAAGCGTAAGAGGAAGAGACGTATACGTATTCGTAACATACCAGCCCCCAATCGGAGAACACTTCTACGAACTCCTAAACACCGCAATAGCCTGCCAGTCAGGAGGCAAAGCAGCACGCCTAAACGTGGTAATGAATTACTGCTACGGAATGCGAGGAGAGAGAGTAACAGGACCAAGAGAATCAGCACAAGCAGTAGTAGTAGCAAGAGCGCTATACGCCATGGGAGTTGACCAGGTGCTAACAATAGGACTCCACAATGAAGCAGTCCCAAGCATATTCCAGGCAACAGGAGAAAGAGGAGGAATACCAGTAGAACACCTGTCATTCGAACCGCTTGCAGGAAATTATACTGCAAACAAAATATCAACAAATAAAATTGTAAAAGCGACCATGGGAAGCCCAGATGTCGGCGGAACAAAAAGAACAGAAAGCGTAAGAACAATAGTGGAAAAAACATACAACATTCCAATAGAACTCGCAATAGCATACAAAGCAAGAACAGCAGACGACAAGACAGAAGTCCTGAAAGTAATAGGAGATGTAAAAGACAGAACAGTATTCCTGTATGACGATGTTGGAGGAACACTCGGCACAATAAGATCCGCAACCAACGCGTTCAAAGAGAACGGCGCAAAAGAAATCTACATAATAGAAATACACCCTGTACTATCAAAAGGATATGAAAAGGACCTTGAAATCGTATGCAACGATGATGCAGTCAAAGAAATCGTATTCGGAAACACAATGCCCTTAAAAGGCATGGCAATCACACACCCAAAAGTACGCACGATACCATTAGAACCATTAATATCAGAAGCTATCCAAAGAATGAATCTTGACCACAGCATGAGCGAACTGCACAATCCACAAGAAATAAGAAAAATATATGAAAAATGGGCATTAATGACAGACCCGAAAAACGTACAGTTCTAGCACTTGTCACAAAAGCCGAACCTGCCCTCTTTCGGAGATTGCGGAAAAAGTCATGAACTGCAAAAATCATGGACTTTTTGGGTTTAGGCTCAGATAATTATTTAAATCCAGAAAACGCATTAAAAATAATGCCACACTTCATTAACAGCAAAACTATCGGTTTGAATAAGGAATTGAATGACCTGGACCTGTTCGTCCTGGAATTCACTAAAATTCTTGAAAAATACACTCCTTATGCTGTTGTCAGCGGTTATGTTGCTTTATTGTTCGGAAGATCCAGGGCAACAGAAGATGTAGATATCATTATACCAAAAATTGACAGGGAAAAATTCCTCAAATTATTTGAAGATCTGGAAAAAGAAGGATATTGGTGCCTTAATGCAGATGATACCCATTCCTTATTTGATGATTATTTGACACAAAAAGTAGCTGTTCGTTTCGCCAAAAAAAATAATGTCATACCAAACATCGAACTCAAATTTGCCAAAAACGATTTTGATTTAATGACGATTAAAGAAAGAATCAAAGTCCAAACTTTAAAAGGCGCAATCTACATCAGCCGGCTTGAAGAAGAGATTGCCTACAAAGAAACAGTGCTCGGCTCTGAAAAAGACCTGGAAGATGCCCGGTTTTTGAGAAAGGTTTTTGAGAAAAATTTAAATCCAATGAAGATTGAAGAGATTAAAAAAACACTAAAATGATTTTTGACAAAAAAAGCAATCAAAAAGAAAGAGCGTGGTTCATTGACTACTGGGCAGAATTTGTCAGAACCCACTCTGACCAGGAATGGTCCAGACAGCAGAATGTTCTGATTAACTCTGCTTTAAGAAATGCCAAACAGTTCAGCCGGAAAGAATACCTGAATTCTAAACAAGTTTTTTAGAGAAAAAAACCGAGTTAGAAAAATGGTTTTTTCAGTTTTCTTGACCATTAAAGCAGAAAAAAGTGTTGATGAAAATTTTGGGTTAAGAACACCAGCAAGCATATATTCCATTTGTGGATCCCATAACATTACATACTTGATTACAAGAATTTGACCAACCAGAACGAGCAGTGTCGCTAATGTCATCAGCTAAAGATCTATAACAACTTAATCCATGGTTGTAGCAGATATTATCGCAATTATAAGGACTGAGGCAACCAAACAAATTGCCAACCGAACTATTAGCATAGGCGGCGGAGTGAATTCTAACGCCCAAACCGCCTTCAAAATAGCCAGCAACTCCGGCAGGAGAAGACTGGACTTTTCCATAGACAGCATAATTTTTTCCTGAAGCAGCAGATGTTAACCCGTACACTGCAGCACCAGTGGTAGAATCGGTTCTTCCCATAACCCCTCTGCTGTCTCCGGTTGTTGCTGTGGAATAACCATAAATAGCAATATCCCCATCTGTACTAGTAGTAGAATAAAATTTATTATTAGTTCCTCCAACGCCAACTGCATAAGAAGAAAGAAGTATTCTACCTGCACTCATCAGCTGTATTCCATCACTATATCTAGTTAAATTAGCAATGTTATGACCATCAATATCTTGAATACTCAAGAGTACTTCCTGAGCCCCTTCAAAAGCATTTAAAGTAACAGTTCCGTTATAAGAAAAATTACCATCTGGAAAATCGCCCGGTGTAACCTGCTCAGCAGGATGGCTTTGCGTCGGATCCTGCCATTTGACGTTAACAGCAGTTTCCCCTCCGCGAACATTAGTTAAAACCACTTCAGTCTCATACCATTTCATATTTTCCGTATTATGCACGACCCAAGTGGCAGAATAAGTGCCTTTCTTCTCATTACCCGCAGACAAA
>JAPLZR010000066.1 GCA_026394935.1 Candidatus Woesearchaeota archaeon | reverse complement strand
CAATCTGGGCAAGAACAGTATCAGCACCAATCTTCTTAGCCTTAAACTTGAAAGTGCCGGTCTTGTTAACAGAACCAGCAATCACCCTGCTGTTAATCATTTTTTCAACAGGAATGCTCTCACCAGAAATCATACTCTCATCAACACTAGAACTACCCTCAATTACAATTCCATCCACGGGAATCCTCTCGCCAGGCTTGACAATAACAACATCGCCAACCTGAACCTCCTCAACAGGAATCTCAACCTCCTCCTTATTCCTCACAACCAAAGCAGTCTTAGGCTGAAGACCAAGCAATTTCCTAATAGCATCAGAAGCCCTGCCCTTAGCAACAGCCTCCAACAATTCACCAAGAACAATAAAAGCAACAATAATGCCGGCAGACTCAAAGTACAACATATCAACAGCATAACCTTTTTTTCCGAGCAAAATCATAACTCCAACAAACAAACTAAACAAATAAGCAGAACCAGTACCAACAGCAATCAAACTATTCATATCAGGCTTAAGCCTGAACAAAGCGCGCAAACCTCTCACGTAAAAAACACTGCCAGCAAGCACAACAACAGTTGCCAACACGAATTGAATGACAACATTCATTTCCGGTTTTAACACCGGCAAAGGCAAACCAGCCATTTTGCCCATCGTAAGATAAAGCAAAGGAACTGCAAAAAGTCCAGCAACAACCAGCCTTTTCTTCCAAAAAGAAACCTCATCAGTCTTAACTTCGCCCTTGTGCTCAGCTTTGTAACCACTCTTCTCAATAGCTTCCCTTAACATATTCTCAGATGATAAAGAAGGATTAAAATCAACATAAGCCCTTGAACTCGCAAAATTAACAACAGCATTAGTAACACCAGGCACTGCTTTCAAAGCAGTCTCAATAGCAGCCACACAACTGGCGCAATGCATACCGGAAACAGAAATGACAGCTTTAGCAAGATTCGAAAACTTTTCCTGACACAACTTACTGCAAAAATAAAACGTTTCACCATCCTTTTTCAACGAAAACTTAGCGGTAATAGGATTAACATCCATACCGCAGACAGGGTCTTTCATCAAAGGTGAACGTGTCCGTGCATATTTATAAACATTATGAATGGCGGATTTTGAAAAACTTATATTTGAGTCAAAATCCTCCTAGAGAAGTTTGACTTTATAAATGATTTTTCAAACTTCTCAATGGCAAGATTTAATAATACAATAATCTGAGTTTAAGAAATGTTCAAAGAGGTCATCATCTTCATAGTCGCCTGCCTTGTGCTCGTAAAGAGCGCGGAATACGCAGTCAAATCAGTCGAGCACATCGCGCGATTCCTGAGATTAACAGAGTTCGTCACAAGCTTTCTCCTAGTGGCATTAGTATCCGCAATGCCAGAAGGGCTAATCAGCCTGATATCCTCGCTAAAAGGAGATCCGGGCATAGGAGTCGGCACACTGCTCGGAGGCAACATAGCAGACCTAACACTAATTCTGGGATTAGTAACACTTGCAGGACACCCAATAAAAATACACAGCTCGATAATCAAGAAAGACCTCTATTTCGCCATTCTAATACTGCTGCCGATAATTCTAGGACTGAACGGAATTATTTCAAGAGTTGACGGCATAATCCTTTTAGCAGCAGGAATAGGATTTCTCATAACCCTCCTAAAAGAAAGACAATACTTCCACAAACCATTCCAAATGAAAGACCACTGGATAAAACACTTCATCATATTCACAATAAGCATAGCAATAATGCTATTAAGCGCCTACTTCATAGTACAAAGCTCGCACTCCCTATCAATAGAAATAGGAATCCCTTCCCTAATAATAGGACTCATCCTTGTAGCGCTCGGCACAACAATGCCAGAATTCGTATTCTCCCTACAAAGCGTCAGGGCAGGACACGGCGACATGGCAATCGGAGACATATTAGGAGTAGTAGTAGTTGACGCCTGCATAATGATGGGAATGCTGGCATTAATCTCGCCAATAACAGTAAACGTATACATACTATCCATAATAGGCGTTTTCACCTTTTTAGCAGTCCTATTCGCATTACTCTTCATGCGCTCAGACGGAATGCTCACAAAAAACGAAGCGCTAACAATGGTATTCCTTTACATAGCATTCGTAGTAGTACAGATACTGATGCGATAGAAAATCTTCTAAAAACACGGCTTTACCAATGCAAAGCTTTATAAATAGGCACTCGGGCACATTCATTACTATTCTGAAAAGTATAGTTTAGAGAATAGATAATTTTGATTAACCATCAATATTGTCAAAATTCTCTAAGAGGACTTTGACTAATATATAGGTATTCAAAGTCCTCAATAGGTAATATTTGGAGCAACAAAAATGCAATTTTCCGACCTTCATTTGCCCGCGCCCATACTTAGCGCCATCCGCGAACAAGGCTATGAAACACCAACACTCATACAAGAAAAAGCAATCCCGCTAATCCTTTCCGGCAAAGACATCATCGGAAGCTCACAAACCGGCTCTGGAAAAACAGCCGCATTCGGACTGCCACTCTTAAGCAAACTAACTCCGGGCAGAGGAATCTACGCATTAATCCTGACCCCAACCCGCGAACTCTGCGTCCAAGTAAGCGACGCGCTAAAAGGATTCGCAAAACACCTTTCCACAAAAATAACCCCGATATACGGAGGAGTCGGCATAGGATCCCAAATCAACGCCCTCCGCACAGCAGAAGTAGTAGTAGCAACACCGGGAAGACTTCTCGACATGATTCAACGCGGATACAAACTAAACACAGTTCAATATCTAGTACTTGACGAAGCCGACAGAATGCTCGACATGGGATTCATCGACGACGTAGAAAAAATCATCAAATGCATTCCAAAACAACGCCAAACACTGCTCTTCGGCGCAACACTTTCACCCAAACTACGCTCACTCATAAACCGCCACATGAACTCGCCAATACCAGTACAGGCAGAAACCCACGTTGACACAAGCCTTCTCACCGAACGAGCATACACAGTACTGCCGCAGGAAAAATTCTCTCTTCTAGTACACTTCCTCAAACACGAAACTCCAGGAATCGGAATCGTTTTTTGCGCAACACGCCGAAACTGCGACAAGGTCGCAAAGAACCTGCGAGCGCAAAAAATCAGCGCAATACCAATACACGGCGGGCTTTCACAAAGCAAAAGAATCAATGCCATCACTACACTGCACAAACAAGGAATAGGCATACTTGTCGCAACAGACGTTGCCTCACGCGGACTGCACATAAACAACATCTCACACGTCTACAATTATGAACTGCCCAAAACATCAGACGATTACGTCCACCGCATAGGCAGAACAGCACGAGCAGGAGCAAAAGGAGACGCTGTAACTTTCGTCATACACCAAGACATCCGCGATTTCAAACTCATCATGCGCGATCTCGGAAGAGAAATCGCATCCTCGCCACTACCAACATTCGAAAAAGTAGCGCTCATAGCAGGAACTGCGCACGAACCTTCCCAGCAAGACCACAGAAAACGAAGACGATTCTGGAAACGCAGCAGATAATAATTTCTTTTTCTTAAGGACAAAAAGTATACTGGCGCCGGCAGGATTTGAACCTGCGAACCCACTAAGGGACCGGATCTTAAGTCCGGCGCATTTGGCCAACTTTGCTACGGCGCCGCAAGATTGTAAGGAAAATAACTCTATATAAAGGTAATGTCCCAAACATTTAAAAAAAGAACATAGAAACCAGTTACTATGCCTCCGTAGCATAGTAGCTATTGCGCCACCTTGGTATTAAAAACAGAAAGGTGGAGGTCGCGGGTGCAGTTCCCGCCGGAGGCTTTGAAAATTCCTGATTTTCAAATGCCCCGAAAACGCCGGGCGTTTTCGTTGGCTTTTGAGCTCGTAAAGTTCAGTTTATTGTTTTCTTAAAGCGTACGGAAAGTTCAAAAGCCGAGAACCTGGAGGCTTACTACCTTTTTCGTCGATGATGTACTGAAAAATAATTGGTGTGGGCTTACAACTCGAATCCGTAATTTTCCACTAATTGCTGAAGCTCTGCTTTTTTGTATCGTAAGCTTTAAATAATAGTTCTGTTTAACAGAACTATTATGGTGAGTAAGGAAGAAACTATTCTTGGATTGTTTTTTAATGAGTCCTCAAAGCATTGGCATTTCGAGCAGGTTTTGAAAACAGCTAAAATAAGCAGAAGCAACGCTGTCAAATGGCTTGCCAAACTTGTCAGGGAAGGCATCATTCTCCACATCAAGCCCGAAAACAAAATGCCGTACTATCGTGGAAATTTTGAGAGCCCTGCGTACCAGAACCGCAAAAAAATATACGCGCTCACCCAGCTCTGCCGCACAGGATTTCTGGACCATTTGACGACGCTGGCAGATGCAAAAGTAATCATATTATTCGGCAGCTTTTCACGATGGGACTGGTACTCAGAAAGCGATATTGATTTATTCATTTACGGAAATGATGCTAAATTAGACATAGCAACTTACGAAACGGCATTAAAAA
>JAPLZR010000077.1 GCA_026394935.1 Candidatus Woesearchaeota archaeon | reverse complement strand
TATCCTGATACTGCTGAGGTCATGTTCAAGCATGGCTTGCATTGCATTGGCTGCCGTGTCAGTGCTGTTGAGAGCATTGAGAATGGCTGCAGGGTTCACGGAATGGATGAGAAGCAGATTGCTGCTCTTGTGAAAGAGATTAATAAGGTCGTGAAAGCATAAGCTTTATATATTTCTTCTTATATATACTTATATAATATGGAACAAACCCTTTTGCACAGCCCCACGCTGGAATCCGTGATTATGGTAGAGAAGACTATAAGGAAGTACAGCCAGCAGTGTGGCAAGTATCAGTTGTGGCAGAAATTGCCCAAGAAGATGATGTATCAGACTTTTCAGGTGATATTGAGTTATTTGGAAGAATCCGGAAAGATTATGATTGACAGAGACGGATGTATAATGTGGACTTACAATCCTCAAAGGATTAAGAAATTGATGAGAGAAGGGCTTCTGGCGAGATGAATAAGGACGTTTTTGTCGGATTTATTAATAAGGAATTAAAGGCAGAATTAGAGTCTTTGAAAGTTGGCAGATTCGAGGACAAGCAATTGTATAAATTTATTGATAGGGCTATTAACGATATGAAAAATAGTCCTGCTTGCGGAACAAAAATTTCAAAACACTTATGGCCTGCTGTTTATGTTCAAAAATACGGCATTACTAATTTGTGGAAATACGATTTGCCAAATGCGTGGAGATTATTGTATACGATAGAAAGCGATGAAATCAGGATTGTGAGTATTATTCTTGAATGGTTTGACCATACTGAATACGAGAGAAGGTTTGGTTATTAAAATGCATCACGTCGCTATTATGCGCGAGTCTTGGGGTTTGACGCAGAAGGTTCTTTCTGGTGAGAAGAAGATTGAGTCGAGATGGTATAAGACTAAGCGTGCTCCTTGGGATAATATTAGTGCTGGTGATGTTGTTTTTTTCAAGGAGGGAAAGTATGTTTCTGTCAAAGCGGATGTTGAATCTGTTTTGCAGTTTTCTTTGACGCCTGAGAAAGTGAGGGAAATTCTCGATAAGTATGGTGCTGATGTGGGTATTCATAATATTCCTGAAGATTTGGAGTTCTTGAAGGACAAAAAGTATTGCATTCTTGTTTTCCTGAAGAATCCTCAGAAGGTTGAGCCGTTTGAGATTGACAAGAAGGGTTTTGGTCTGATGTCTGCGTGGCTGACTGTTGAGAACGTTACTTCTTTGCGTAAATAGGCCACCAAAACAAATCCAATATTCCATATATTATTACAATTATTCCAAGTACTATCCCGATTTTTCCCTGAAAAAGCTCTGTTTTGTATCGTGCTGTTGCTTCTAGTGCAATGAGAATTATTGCTGTGATAAATCCTATTATCAGTATTATTTTGTCTATCTTCATGCGATGTTTTTATTTTCATAATCCTTATAAACTTATTGTGAAACATTATCGTAATGAACTCATTGCTCTTCGGCACTCCTGGTATTCCTTTGTCGACTGTTCCTGCTAATACTTTGAATGGTGTTAAAAGAGTTAAAGTTCTTGGCTTGGATGCTATGGAGTTGGAGTTCGTGCATAATGTGAATGTTAATGAGGAGCTTGCTCTTGAAATCAAAAAGTCTGCAGAGGTCGTTCTTACTTGTCATGGTCAGTATTATGTTAATCTTGCTTCTAATGAGCCTGCGAAATATCACGCTTCTATCAACAGGATGGTTTCTGCTGCGAAAAGGTTGAGTGAGTGCGGCGGCTGGAGTGCTGTCTGGCATTTTGGTTTTTATCTTGACAGGCCGAAAGAGAAAGTTTTTGAGTTAATAAAAAAAGGAGTGAAAGAGGTTGTTAACCAGCTTGCTCAGGAGAACATTTCTGTCTGGATTCGTCCTGAGACTACTGGCAAAATGACTCAGTGGGGTGATTTGCAGGAGACAATAAAGTTAGCGCAGGAGGTTGAGCAGGTTCTTCCGTGCATTGATTTCAGCCATTTGCACGCGCGTTCTGGAAAGATTAATTCTTTTGATGAGTTTAAGGATGTTCTTGCTCAGCTGGAGAAAGGTCTTGGCAGGACTGTGTTGGATAATTTGCACGCTCATTGTTCCGGCATTAATTATGGTGCTAAGGGTGAATTAAATCATTTGAATCTTGAGGATTCTGATATGAATTATCGTGATTTGCTGAAAGCTTTGAAAGAGTTCAAAGTCAAAGGTGTTCTTATTTCTGAAAGTCCTAATGTTGAGGGCGATGCTCTGCTATTTAAGCGCGAATTTTCTCAGATTTGAGTAACTTTTTTATACCCTGCACTTTCCATCTTTTTTGTGGTTCGAGGCTTTAATCTGGATGGGGTGTTGTATTTTTTGTGGGCTCGGTTTGTAAAGAAGCCTCTTGCCGTGCCTCATTTTTCTGTTTCAGACATCAGCACGATTAATCCCGAACAACTGAAGAATGCAGGGTTTGAGGGCGTGATTTTTGACAAGGATAATACTTTGACTCTGCCTTATGTTAATGAATTATATCCTTCAATAAGGAGTGCTTTCTCTGACTTTAAGCGCGTTTTTGGTGATAGGATGGCTATCATGTCAAATTCTGCAGGAACAAGGGATGATGCGGATTATGAGGACGCACAGCAGATAGAACGAGATTTGGGCATTGCCGTTCTCAGGCATGATAGGAAAAAGCCAGGAGGAATTGAATCAGTGTTGGACTATTGAGCTGCTTCTTTTCTCAGGAAATATGAGTCTTCTTTAATTAAAAAATGGAAAAGCAAAGGCATTTTCGCGCCTGTTCACCAGTTGTATTGCAAAAATGTTTTGGTTGAATCATAAAACTTATAAATCACTTCTTTATTCGTTGTATTATGAAAATTGGTGTTTTAGATGCTCGTCTGGAATCATTTAAGACTGAGCTTATTGTTGTTGGCTTGTTTGCTCCTTCAGAGGAAGTTCCTGATGAATTAAAAAGTGTTGATGTCAGGCTTAATGGCGCTATTGCTCATGCTCTGAAGGGCAAAGAGTTTGAGGGTGAGTGGCAGCAGTTCCGTTTGGTTTCAACTCTTGACAAGATTCCTGCTAAGAATATTTTGTTGCTTGGTCTTGGGAAAAAAGAGGATGTGAATCTTGAGTTGTTGCGTCGTGCTGCTGGTTTGAGCGCCAAGATTGTGAGGGATTTCTGCGGTATTACTGAGTTTTCCACTACTTTGCATAATGTTGAGCTTCTTGATGCGAGTAAACAGGAGCGCGCTCAGGCTGTTGCTGAGGGCAGTGTTCTTGGCGCTTATCAGTTCATTAAGTACAGGACTGTTGACAGGCAGAAAATAAAAGTCATTCAAAGCATTACTTTGGTTGGCGATGGTGTTGAGCCTTCTGTGAAAAAGGGTGCTGTTCTTGCTGAGTGCGAGAATCTTGTTCGCGATCTTGCTAACGAGCCTGCGAGTAATTTGAAGCCTGAGCAGTTGGCAGATGTTGCCAAAGAACTGGAAAAGCTCGGAGTTAAGGTCACAGTTTATGACAAGAAGGGTATTGAGAAGTTAGGTCTTGCTGCTTTGCTGGCTGTTAATCGCGGGAGTGTTAACGAGCCTCGTTTTGTTGTTATGGAGTATGGAAGCGGGAAAAAGATTGCTTTGGTTGGCAAGGGTTTGACTTTTGATGCTGGCGGTCTTGATTTGAAGCCTGATGATTCAATGTTTACTATGAAGCACGATATGTGTGGTGCTGCTGTTGTTATTGCCGCAGTGAAGGCTGTTGCTTTGTTGAAGTTGAAGGTTCACGTGATTGGTGTTTTTGTTGCTACTGAGAACATGCCTGGCATGGATGCTTACAAGCCTGGCGATATTGTTCAGACTTTTAGCGGGAAAACGATTGAAGTTGTTAATACTGATGCTGAGGGCAGGATTGTTTTGGCAGATGCTCTTGCTTATACTGAGAAAGTTCTCAAGCCTGATGCGATTATTGATTTGGCGACTTTGACTGGTGCTTGTGTTGTTGCTTTGGGTAATGTTTGTGCCGGCATTATCGGGCGGGATAAGAAGTTGATTGAGCATTTGATTAAGTCCGGCAATGTTGTTGGCGAGCGTGTTTGGGAGCTGCCTTTTTTTAAGGATTATCACGAGCAGGTTAAGTCTGAGGTTGCTGATGTGAGGAATCTTGGTCTTATTCCCAGGTCTGGCGGTGCTATTACTGCTGCTGCGTTTTTGTCAATGTTTGTTGAGAAGACTCCTTGGGCGCATATCGATATTGCAGGTACTTCCTGGTCTGATGCTGATTTGGATTATGTTAGAAAGGGCGGCACTGGTTTTGGTGTCAGGTTGCTGGTGCACGCATTAGAGAATTGGGGTGAGTGAGATGGCTAAAGAAAAAACTTACAAGATTGTGTTTGAAAGGAAGAATTGCATTGGCGCTGCTGCTTGTGCTGCTGTTGCTCCTGAGTTTTGGGAGATGAAGGATGACGGCAAGGCGGAATTGAAGGGTGCCAAGAAGGATAAGGACGGCAATGAAGTTCTTATAATTAAGGAGAGCCAGATGACTGACAAGATGAAGAGCGCTTTGAAGCTTAACAAGAGCGCGGCAGAGGTTTGTCCTGTTCAGGTCATTCACATCTTTGACGCTGAGACGAACGAGAAGCTGGTTTAACAAAACCTTTATATCCTTCTTCTTTTCCCTTTTTTGTTGGGGTGAGAAAAGATGGAATTTGATGATTTTGGTCCTGAAAGAATAGTTGAAGTTTACAATCCAAAGTTAGGTATGCGTGGTGTTGTTGTTATTGACAATACTGCTTTAGGTCCTGGTAAGGGCGGTATTCGTTTTACTCCTAGTGTTGATAAGGAGGAAGTTTTCCGTCTTGCTCGTACTATGACTTGGAAGAATGCTATGGCTGATTTGCCTTTTGGGGGCGCTAAGTCTGGCATTATGGGTGATCCTAAAAAGTTAACGCCAGAACAAAAAGATGCTTGGATTAGTGCTTTCTCTGAGTTGTTGAAAGGTATTGTTCCTTTGAA
>JAPLZR010000125.1 GCA_026394935.1 Candidatus Woesearchaeota archaeon | reverse complement strand
ATTCATGGGAGTAATGATAGAACACTACGCAGGAAAATTCCCGCTATGGCTCTCACCAGAACAAGTCAGAGTATTAACAGTAGCGGACAGATTTGAGAAAGACGCAAAAAAATTCGTCGAAGAAATGAGAAAACACCACATCAGAGCAGCAATGGACAATTCAGCAGAAACAATAAACAAAAAAGTCAGAAACGCGCAAGTCGACCAAGTCAACTATATATTAGTCTACGGAGAAAAAGAACAGCAAAGCAACGCCCTGCAGGTAAGAACAAGAGACAACAAAGTATCCGGACCGGTAAAAACAGAACAATTCATACAAGACTTACTGAAAGAAATAGCTGAGAAACGATAACATTTAAATACACTTCAGTTATTAACAATACAGAAATCATAATCAAAAAGGAGGTATTCACATGAAAAGAGGACAAGTTGGTATAGGATTAGTAATTCTAGGAGTGATAGCAATCATCGCAGTCATAGGACTCGTGCTATTATTCACACGAGCAAGCAAAACAGCACAAGGAGCAATGCTGACAGACCTTTCAATAGGCAACGCTTACGGAAGCGGAAACGTTCCAGGAATAGGAATTGGAGAAACTTATCCGTCACCCAAATTCATAAGAGAACAGGGAGGAGCATACCCTGCGCAGCCTTCAATAGCATATCCTGCATACGGAGGATATCCGACTGCAAAATCAACAAGCGGTTCAAGAACACCAGTATTCGTAATAACCGGCACAGGAACAGAAGGAGGATTTGCAAGCATTGAAAACCTCAATGCGTGCACCAACGACCTCACAAATGCAGGAATACGAGTACCAAAAGACATATACCAAGCGTACACAGTACCAAACAAAGGAGCAAACCCGATAGCAACAGGATTCTACCCGCCAGACAGCTCAGCAGAAGCAAGACCAACAAGTGACTACATTGGAAAAACAGGCGGAGACGTATACGTTTACATGAACAGCGTCGGAGCAGAACAAACAATGCAGGGTGCAACCAGTGAAGACTTGAACAGGGATTTAATCATGACCAAACTCGTCAATGGAGATGTCAGCGTAGCACGACACACCTGGGGCGCAGTAAACATAAACGGCATAATAGTGCCAGTCTGCTGCATAGCAAAAGAAACATTCCCCATCATGCAATAAATTATATTTTTTATTACTCTTTTTTTTATGAAAACAACAAAACTCGCAATAATATTTCTTGGAATCATCGCAGTAGTTGCCGTCATAGGACTTTTATTGTTGTTAAAAGGAAACATAACACAAATGGGAATAGGCGGAGGATACGACCAAGGAATAGCACAAACATACAAACTGCCGCCATTCCAGCCAGGAAAAGCATACGAGTTTCCAGCAGGACCAGAAGAAACAATAGGCACGCGAACACCATTAATGATCTTCTTCAAAGGCACATACGCAACCATATACGAATCAAGCCAGTGCTGGGCAGACTTATACCCAACACTACCATCACCACAAGACATGTTCTCCTGCTACGTAGTACCAACAGCAGGAGTGGCAGAAGAAGTAACAGGAAATTTCCCTCCAAGCAGCACAGCACTGCCAAAAGCACCAGGAGGAATGGAAGGCAGAATAGGAGGAGACGTATACTGCTATGAAAGAACACCAAGAGACAGAGACCAAATGATGATAAAACTAAAACCAATACTGCTTGAAAAAGGATGGTACATCTCAATAGTAAACACCCAATAAGTCCTGAACTGCCAGAAAGGAAAAGAATTCATCTTCCCGCAAGGACACAGACCCGGCTATTATTGGGGATAAGATGGAATATAAACAGGTAATTCTAGTAAGAGACGACTTAAAGTTAACGCGCGGAAAAATGTCAGCGCAATCAAGCCACGCAT
>JAPLZR010000071.1 GCA_026394935.1 Candidatus Woesearchaeota archaeon | reverse complement strand
TTCTTTATGGAAGACGAAAAAACTGAACAAAAAGAAGAGAAAATTGTCTCACGTGTCATCGAGCAGGAGATGAAGGCGTCTAACTTATATTATTCTATGTATGTTATTGTTGGCAGGGCGCTTCCTGATGATCGTGATGGTCTAAAACCAGTGCACCGTCGTGTTCTTTTTGCCATGTATGATATGGGTATGTTGCATAACAAGCCTTTTAAGAAATCCGCAAGAATCGTTGGTGAAGTTTTGGGTAAATATCACCCGCATGGTGATATGGCCGTTTATGATTCTATGGTGCGTCTTGCCCAGTCTTTTTCTCTTCGTTATCCGCTGATTGATGGTCAGGGCAACTGGGGTAGTGTTGATGGGGATTCTGCTGCTGCTATGAGATATACGGAATGTCGTCTAAAAAAGCTTGCTGAGGAAATTTTGCAGGACATTGATAAGGAGACCGTTGAATTCATTCCAAACTTTGATGCTTCGTTGCAGGAGCCTAGTGTTCTTCCTTCTAAGGTTCCTAATTTGCTGGTTAACGGCAGTTCCGGTATTGCTGTCGGAATGGCTACTAATATTCCTCCTCATAATATGTCTGAAGTCTGTGATGGTATCATGAAGACTATTGACAATCCTGAGATTGACGTTCTTACTTTGATGCAGACGATTAAAGCTCCTGACTTTCCGACTGGCGGTTTTATTATGGGTTTATCTGGTGTTAGGGAAGCTTACAAGTCTGGTCGTGGCAGGATTGTTATTCGCGCAAAGACTAGTATTGAGGAAGTTAAGAACAAGGTTCGCATTATCGTTTCTGAGATTCCTTACATGGTTAACAAGTCTGAGCTTATTGAGGCTATTGCTGACCTTGTTCGCGATAAAAAGATTCAGGGTATTTCTGATTTGCGTGACGAGTCAGACCGC
Organism: Candidatus Woesearchaeota archaeon; assembly: GCA_026394935.1. GTDB lineage: Archaea > Nanobdellota > Nanobdellia > Woesearchaeales > ARS49 > CABMGU01. The sequence continues at coordinate 10,309 of JAPLZR010000071.1, read as the reverse complement.
GAGGGTATGCGTATTGTTATTGATTTGAAATCTGGTGCTCATTCTGATGTTGTCCTGAACCAGTTGTTTGCGCACAGCCGTCTGCAGGAGACTTTCGGCATTAACTTGCTTGCTCTCGTTGATAACCGGCCAAAAGTGTTGTCATTGAAAGATATTATTCAGAACTTTATTGATTATCGTCGTCAGATTGTCCGCAGGCGTACTCAGTTTGATTTGAGGCAGGCAGAGGATAGGGCTCATTTGTTGGAGGGCTTGATTGTTGCGTTGGATAATATTGATGCTGTTGTTAAGCTGATTAAGCAGGCTAAGTCTGCTGATGAAGCCAAGAATGCTTTGATGGCTGATTACAAGTTGTCTGAAAAGCAGGCTCAGGCTATTCTTGATATGACTTTGCGCCGTTTGACTTCTCTTGAGCAGAATAAGATTCGTACAGAGCATGATGACTTGCTTGTACTTGTCAAGGAGCTTAAGGATATTCTTGCTTCTGAGCAGAAGATTTTGGGTCTCATAAAGGCAGAGCTTCTTGAGTTGAAAGAGCGGTATGGTGATGTGCGTCGTACTCAGGTATTGGAGTCTGAGGTTGTAGCTATTGAGGAGGAAGCTCTCATTAAGCCTGAGGATGACGTTATTACTATTACTCATGCTGGTTATGTTAAGCGTCTTCCTGTTGATACTTACAAGCAGCAGCGTCGTGGTGGCAAGGGTATTATTGCTGCTGAAGCTAAGGAAGAGGACTTTATTGAGAACTTGTTTGTCGCTAATACTCATGATTACTTTTTGTTCTTTACAAATTTCGGCAAAGTGCATTGGATTAAGGTTTATCAGATTCCTGAAGCAGGTCGTTACGCAAAAGGTACTGCTATCGTCAATCTTTTGCAGCTTGGCGAGAAGGAGAAAGTCACTGCGTTTATTCCTGTTAAGCAGTTTGAAGAGGATAAATATTTGTTCATGGTTACTTTGAATGGTACTGTTAAGAAGACTTCTCTTGCTGAGTTCAGCAATCCGAGAAAGGGCGGTATTATTGCGCTTGGACTGGATGAAAAGGACGAGCTCAAGGCTGTTATGTTGACTGATGGTAATCAGCAGATTATCATTGCGACTAAGCAGGGTATGGCTGTTAAATTCCACGAGAGTGATGTTCGCGCAATGGGTCGTACTGCCACTGGTGTTATTGGCATCAGGTTGCGTGATGATGTTGTTATTGGCGCGACTATTGCTGATGACACGCGTACTCTTGTTACTGTTACAGAGAAGGGTCATGGCAAGCGCACTCCGATTTCTGACTACAGGTTAATCAGTCGTGGTGGTGTTGGTGTTATTAACATCAAGATTACTGATAAGAATGGTTCTGTTGTTGGCATTGCTTCTGTTATCGATGAGGACGAGCTTATGTTAATCTCTCAGAATGGTGTTCTTATCCGTACTCCTGTTAAGGGCATTAGTATTATTGGCAGGAATACTCAGGGCGTTCGTGTTATGAGGTTGGAGGAGAATGATAAGGTTATTAGCTTGGCCAAGATTATTCCTGAAGAATGAACGCTTTAATTCTTACTCACATCGGTTTGGAAGACATTTCTGCTTCTGAAATCAAATCTCTTATTTCTGCTTCTGACGTTAAGACTGCTCCTGGAAGAGTGTTTTTTTCTTGTAAGTCTGAGCAGGAGCTTGTTGACTTGTGTTATCACGGTCGTACATTCTCGAAAGTAATTCTCCTGCTTTCTTCTTTCACCTTATCCGGTGTTCCTGACGAGAAAATCTTGAAAGATCTTAAGAAATTCATTGACAAGACTGCTGCAGTGAAGTGTGAGCGTATTGGCACGCACGATTTTACTTCTTTTGATGTTGAGCAAATTTTGAACAAGGAGCTTGCAAAAATTTACGATGTAGTTATTGACCATAAGAGGCCTCAGACTACTTTTTTCCTTCTTCTTGACAATTCTGATGCTTATTTCGGCGTTGACTTCTCCGGCATTGACCTTGGTAGAAGGGATTACAGAATCTTTCTTGGCACTGATGCTTTGAAGGGTGACATTGCTGCTGCTTTGCTTCACATTGCGGGTTATGATACTAAGAATTCTTTGCTTGACCCGTTTTGTCGTCATGGCATTATTCCTATCGAGGCTGCTTTGTATGCAACTAATACTGCGCCTCATAAGTTTTGCAAGGAAAAGTTTGGTTTCGCAACCATTCCTAATTTGAAATATGAGCTTATCGACAAGGAAAACGATTTCAAGGGAACGATTATTGCTATGGATGATAATTTCAAGCACGTTTCTGCTTCAAGAAAAAACACGAAGATTGCCGGTGTCGTGAAATCAGTGGAATTTTCGCGTACAGACCTTAAGTGGCTTGATGCGAAGTTCGGCAGGAACTTTTTGGATCTCATAATTACTTTGCCAGTCCAGCCTGGCAGGAGTATTGCTGATAAGACTGTTGAGAAAGTTTATCATCAGCTTTTCTATCAAGCAGAGTTCATTCTTAAGAAATCCGGCAAAATCTGTTTGGTTATGAAGCGTGGTGTTGACCTCGTTAAATCCGAAGCAACTGAGTTCAAATTCTCAGTTGTTTCTGAAAGGAAAGTCATGCAGGGTGCTGAAGAGTTGACTATTCTGGTGTTTGCTCAGTAATAGCGTTGCCCAGTGTCTTATAAAATTCTGCAAGTTTGGAATAGTCTGCTTTAAGTTGCGGGTGAGTATTTGCGAGGGGGATTTCTGCGCGTCCGTGGCCTTTTAGTATTTCTGTGAGCATTATGATGTAGGCTAGCTGGTTGAATTGTCCGGGGATGTCTTCTCTTTGCCAGCCCACTCTGTTCATGCATCGTGCAACCAGGGTGCGGGCTTCTTCATTATGTTTGCTTCCTGGTTTCGAAGTGAGGTGTGATGTGAAGCCGTCTCTTGCCCATTCTAAAAATTGTGCTAGCTCTGAAATGCGGTTGTATTCAGGATAACCAGTTCCTTGTAGTGCTTCTTCTATTTTTTGTCCTACGTGTGTTGCTGCTCCGGTGTCTCTTATAACCGAAATAGGTGTATATGTCATCTGGTCGTCAGTCGGATTTCTGCGCTATTTAATGATTTATTGGCTCTGATAGTTGTGTTTTATTCTCGAAAACATGCTGAAGTAAAGCTTCAGCTGGGCTTTGGAATGCGCGTACACATTCCAAAGCTTTATAAACCCTTAAATCAGTTATCGTCGTGGGTTGGGTGGGTATCGGGCCTCCGGTCTTACGACTGAGGAAAGTCTACCCACCATCAAAAGGCGACCTGAAAAGGAACCAGTAATGGTTGGCTCCATCACAGAAACGAACCTTGCGCAAGTAGGAGGATGCATGACGGCCGTGGTAACATGGCCATAACGTGTTGACGTTCTTGCGTGATTGGATGAAACGGATAGCCCTCGCCGGTGCAAGCACCTTTGCGTGCGCTTAGTAGAATGCCCGAGACGCCTGTCCAGGACGGTAAAACGTCCACCAGTGTTTATCATTGGTTTGGAGGCGTACAAAAGGTAGCTTATTCCCCCCAACCCATTTATTTTACTTAATTTTATATAGTAAAACCGAATTTCCAACGATTATGGCGAAAGAAAGCACTCGTATGCCGATGTCAACTGCTGGTATTACGACTTACTTTGAAGACTATAAGAGCAAAATTGAGTTTAAGCCCGGTCACATCATTGTGTTTTCTGTTGTTGTAATCATTGTGATTATTGTCCTGCATATTTGGGGTTCGTCCTTTCTTGGTCTAGTATGAAGCTTAATCCTCGTGATATGGCTAAGGCAATGCAGCGTTTTGGTATTCAACAGCAGGAAGTTGAGGCTTCTGAAGTTATTATTCGGTGTCCTGATAAGGATATTCTGATAGAGAGGCCTCAGGTTGCTAAGGTTAACATGATGGGTCAGGAGACCTGGCAGATTATTGGCAATGCCGTCGAGAAAGCGCGTTCTTCAGAGCCTGAAATCAAGGAAGACGACATTCAGACTGTTATGCAGCAGGCTAATGTTTCCAAGGATAAAGCCTTAGCCGCCATCAAATCAGCCAAAGGTGATTTAGCCCAGGCTATCCTAAATTTGCAATCCTGAAGTAACAACTTATATTCTGCAGTATCTACTTTCAGCACTGGGTTTATATAGCTGGGTTCCTTATATACCATATTGCGCGCCCGAAATGGCCCGTAGTGATGAAGAACACGGTTGAGGCTCATTTCTTGCCGCAGTTGTATGAACCCAGAAGAATCAATACAGCTTGCTTTACAAGAGTTGAAACGTGCAGACCACAGTATTTCTGTTAGTTTGAAGTATACTCGTACGGTTGATGTTATCAAGAGCATTATCGAGCGTTTGATTAATACTGTGGGTTTCGCGCTTGATGCTTTGATTGAGCACGCTAAAGTTCAGAAGAAGATTTTAGAAGCTTCCGCTTTGCCGAAGGTTAAGGTTGATCAGGTCAAGATGCTTTATGCCAATGACAAGGTTATTACTGATTTCTGTGATTTTTATTTGATGTTGAGGAAGATTGACAAAGCCAAGTTTGCTCGTACTCAGGAGTACAGGCGTCATGTTACTATGACTGCCTTTTTGGATGACGGAAAGGTTGAGATTACTATTGACATTATCTCTGATTATTTTGAAAAGACGAAAGATTTTTTAATCTACATTTCTCGGTTGATTCAAGGTGAAGGGGGAGCATAAGCGCCGCGGCTTTGCAAGAGGAGAAGCGCTCAAGTCGCAGACCGGAATGGTAGAAAGAACAAAATGATGAGTAAGGTTTTTCTTGTTTCAGGAAATGCAGGTCAGGGCAAGACTACTGTGGCTAAGAATCTGGCTTTTTGTTTGAAGAGTTTTGGTTTTGATGTTTTGCTGGTTGACGGTGATGTTAAGACTCCTAAGCTTGGTTATCATGCGGGTATGCCTTTGGCAGAGCGCACTATTCAGGATGTTTTGCTTGGTGTTCGAAAGCTTGAGGATGCGGTTTATCACAGTGGTTCTGGTCTGAAGCTTCTTTTGAGCAGTTTGAATGTTGTTAATGTTCCTCACCCGTCTGTTTTGTTGTCTCAGCTGAGAAAGCTGGCTGACATTGTCGTCATTGACGTTCCTACTAACGACCATAGGTGGTACAGGCCTGATTGTGATTTGTTGCTTGTTACCCAGCCTGATTTTCCGAGTGTTATGGACATTCAGAAGTTGTCAAGAGGGTGTAAAGTTCGTGGTCTCGTCATTAATCGTATGCATTCTGATAATGTTGACCTTTCTGCAGGCAATATTCATCAGCTTCTTTCCTTGCCTGTTCTAGGTGTTATTCCTGAAGAGCCGATTATGAGGGAGGCTTTGCGTCATGGTTATTCTATTGTTGAGTATCATCCTGAGCTGGTGGCCAGTAATGTTTTGAAGCAGTTTGCCGCAAAACTTATGAACTTGGAGTATCAATCTCCTGTTCAGGAAGTGTCTTTGTTTACGAGGCTTGGATTATGAAGCATGAGCATAAGGAGTGGACGCCTGAATTGGCGGTAAGGACTGAGGATATTCTTGCTAAGGCTGAGAAGTCAAAGCCTGGCTGGATTGTTGGTGTTGATTCTGCTTTGTACTGGGTTTTGCTTTTCCTTGCGATTATTGCTAATTTTGTTATTTCTGTTGTTCTGGTTCCTTTCCTTTTAATTTTGGAGGGCTGGTCCTTGTATTTTTCTTTGTTTTTTATCGGTGCAAGTTTTGGTTTGTTTTTCAGTTTTATCCTGCATAGCTTGGAGCAGTTGCAGACAGAACAGCACATTATCGCTTCTATTTTCATTCCTTGTATTGCTTTGATTAATGTCGGTATTTTTGCAGTTCTTTCCAACAAGTTGATTATTCTGTTGAAGCTTGCAACTCCTCCTCATAACGCAATTCTTGTCGGCGCTGTTTACGTGTTTGGCTATGTTATTCCTGGCGCCTTTTTCCATTTAAGAAAAAAGTAGATTTATAAGTCTCAGATATGCCCTTTCTTGTTTATGGCGGCCGTGGTGTAACGGTAGCATACGAGACTGTGACTCTTGTAGACCGGGTCCAACTCCCGGCGGTCGCCCTTAACTCTTCTGTACGCCCTTCCGATATATTTATAAACCACCCTCTTTCCCAGCATATTATCGCCCGAGTTCCGTGATTGGAGCGATTTTAGGGTGGAATGATTACTTCATTCTACCTGGATTAAAATGGCAGAATTCAAATACCTTATTCGTATCGCGAACACTGATTTGGATGGCAAGAAAGCGGTAGTTATTGCTTTGAAGGACATCCGTGGTGTTGGTATTCCTCTTGCTAATGCTGTTTGCCAGCTTGCAAAAATTCCTGGTTTTGGGAAGATCGGCAATCTTTCTGATGTTGATATTAAGAGGCTTGACGAGCTTGTCAGGAATATTGAGAAGCAGCCTTTGCCTTCTTGGATGTTTAACAGGAGGCGTGATCCTGAGACTAACGTTAACAGGCACGTTATTACTAATGATTTGATTTTCAATAAGGAAAATGACATTAAGATGATGAAGCGTATTAAGTGTTACAAGGGTGTTCGCCACTCATTTAGTCAGCCAGTGCGTGGTCAGCGTACTCGTAGCAATTTCAGGGCCAACAAAGGCAAAGTTATGGGCGTTAAGACCTCTGGTAAGGCTAAGCCTGCTAGTAAGAAGAGCGGTCCTGCGGGTGGCTAAATGGGTGATCCTAGAAAGTTTAGGGGGAAGTATTCTGGTCCTGCTCATCCTTGGCAGGCTGCTCGTATTGAGGAGGAGAGTATTGTTGTCCGCGAGTATGGTATGCGTACAAAGCGCGAGTTATGGAAGGTTGAAAGTAAGTTGAAGGGTTTTAAGAATCAGGCTAAGCGTTTGATTGCTTTGAGGTCTGAGCAGGCAAAGCTTGAAGGTAAGCAGTTGCTTGGTCGTTTGAACAATCTTGGTCTTTTGCCGGTTGATGCTGTTCTTGATGATGTTCTTGCTTTGACGCTTAAGAATTTGCTTGACCGCCGTTTGCAGACTCTTCTTTTGAAGAAGGGTTTTGCTAAGACTCCTTTGCAGTCTCGCCAGTTTATTGTTCACGAGCACGTTTTTGTTGGTAAAAAGCAGGTTTGTTCTCCTTGTTATCTTGTTCCTATTTCAGAAGAGGGTCAGATTGGCATTATTGCAACAAGCTCTTTGGCAAATCCTGAGCATCCTGAGCGTGTTACGAAAAAAGTGATTCATGAAGTTAAAGCTCCTGCTGAAGTCAAGAAGGAAGCTCCTAAAGAAGTTAAGAAAGAAGAGCCGAAACACAAGCCTGTGGCGGCAAAGAAAGAGCATAAGGCGGGTGAGAAGAAATGAGCGAGCTTCGTTGGGGTGTAGTTCACATTTACGCGTCTTATAATGATACGATTATTCACATTACTGATATTACCGGCACTGAAACTCTTGCAATAGCGAGTGGTGGTATGATGGTCAAGGCTGACCGTCTTGAGAGTTCTCCTACTGCTGCTATGATGGCTGCTAAGCGTGCTGCTGAAACTGCTTTGGAAAAGGGTATTGATGGCGTTCACGTGAAGGTTAAGGCTCCTGGTGGTCAGAATGGTCCTCATTCTCCTGGTCCTGGTGCTCAGGCTGCAATTCGTGCTTTGAGCAGGATGGGTTTGAAGATTGGTATTATTGAGGATGTCACGCCGGTTCCGCACGGCGGTTGTCGTAAGAAAGGTGGAAAGCGGGGAAGGCGAGTATGATTGAACTGCTTAAGAAGGACAAGAAGTCTGGTCGTGTGACTTTTGTTTTGAAAAGCACTCCTGCTTTTGCTAATGCATTGAGACGTGAGATGATCGAGGCAGTCCCTTCCATGGCTATCGATGAGATTGAGTTTGTTCAGAATGATGGTGTTTTGTATGATGAAGTGCTTGCTCATCGTTTTGGTCTTGTTCCTTTGACTACTGACTTGAAAGGTTATGATGTGAGAAAGCCGGGTGATGAGTTGAGTGCGAAGAATTCCGTCAAGCTCACTTTGAAGGCAAAGGGTCCGTGCACTGTTTATGCTGAGGATTTGAAGAGCAAGGATCCAAAGATAAAGCCGGTTTTTCCGAAGATGCCTCTTGTTAAGTTGTTGAAGGGTCAGGAGCTTGAGCTTGTTGCCACTGCTGTTTTGGGTGTTGGCAAGGAGCATTCAAAGTTTTCTCCCTGTCTTGCTTGGTACACTTTCAAGCCTAAAGTTACTGTTAATAACAATCATAAGGAGTTTGATAAGTTTAAGGAAAGATATCCGCCTCAGGTTTTCAATAATGGCAAGATTGATGCCAAGCTGATTGAACAGCATAATTTGTATGAGGCGTGTGATGGTATTAATGATGAGATTGTGAAGGTCGAGCGTGACTCTTCCACTTTCATATTTAATGTTGAGCCGTGGGGCCAGCTTGCTCCATCGGAAATTTTGGCTAGTGCTGCTGACCATTTAACGAGCTTGTTTGACGATTTTGTCGGCGAGCTCGAGAAATAAGCCCTCGCGGGGGTGGCAGAGCCTGGTCAAATGCGCTGGCTTGAGGTGCCAGTTCCTTAGTGGATGCGAGGGTTCAAATCCCTTCCCCCGCATAAGCGAAGCGTGGCGGGACCCGCCGAACCGAGTTCGGCGTTGCCCTGCATAAATCGGAAATCAGAATCAAAATGGAGTTAAAATGAAACGAACAGGTCCGACAAATCCAATATTGAAGCAGCTCATCCTGAGCTTGAGGAAAGAAAGTACTACTTCGAAGGCTCCTCTTTGGGATCGTGTTGCTGAAGATTTGGAGAAGCCGACTAGGCAGAGGAGAGTTGTCAATATTAGTTGTATCTCTCGTTATACCAAGCCGAACGAGACTGTTGTTGTTCCTGGAAAGGTTCTTGGCTCTGGTGTTCTCGCTCATAGTGTTGTTGTTGCTGCTTTGTCGTTTAGCGAGGGTGCGCGTGAGCGTATCGAGCAGGCAAAGGGCAAGGCGCTTACTATTGAGCAATTGTTGAAACAAAAACCTAAGGCAAAAGACCTTAAGCTGTTGGGATAAAAATGACAGAAATTAATATTGATGCGACGGGTGCGGTTGCTGGTCGTATGGCTAGTTATGCTGCCAAGCAGGCTTTGCTTGGTAGCACTGTGAACATCTTTAATTGCGAGAATGCAGTTATCAGCGGTAGTTTTCCTGTTGTTCGTGCTAGGTATTACAAGCTGATTTTCGATATTGGTCGTCCTGAGAAGGGTCCTTTCCGCAGCAGGATGCCTGATCGTTTTGTTCGCAGGATTGTTCGTGGTATGGTTCAGCATAAGACTGGTCGTGGTCGTGCTGCGTTTGAGAGAGTCATGTGTTATATTGGCGTTCCTGATAAGTTCAAGGACAAAAAACTCGTCAAAGTTTCTAAGGATGCAAGTGATTTGCCGAGGTTGAAGTATCAGACGATTGGCAAGCTGTGTACTTCATTGGGAGGACGCGTATGAAAGTGATTCATGAGGTTGGAACAAGGAAGACGGCTGTTGCTCGTGCTACTTTGACTGCTGGTGCAGGTATTGTTCGTATTAATAGCCGTTTGTTTTCTACTTTGCCTCAGAATATGTTCCGTGCCAAGATTGAGGAGGCTTTGTTGCTTGCCGGTGATGCTGCGAAGAAAGTTAATATTAATGTTAGGGTGAATGGCGGTGGCGTGAATGGTCAGGCAGAGGCTATTCGTCTTGCTCTTGCTAAGGTTCTTGCTGTTTTTGACAAGAAATTGCACACTAAATATCTCGATTATGATCGTGTTTTCACTGTTGCTGACGTTCGTAGGAAGGAGACGCACAAGCCAAATTGTCAGGGTAAGGCGCGTGCAAAACGTCAGAAGTCATATCGTTAGGAGGGAAAAATGATAATTCCAATTCGTTGCTGGAGCTGTGGAAAGCCGGTTGCACAGTTGTGGGAAGAGTTTGACGCTCGTTCAAAGAAAGGCGAGAACAAGAAGGACATTCTTGACGAGCTCGGTCTTGAAAGATATTGCTGTCGTGCAATGTTTATGGGTCACGTTGACCTGATTGATACGGTTGCCCAGTTCAAGAAGACGTGAGTATGTTTGTCATCGAGCATCTTGAGCCGAAGCTTTTCAAGTGGTGTTTGCTTGAGTACGCTCACATTTCTTCTTTTGTTGGTAAAAAGAATCTTTTATTTACTAATGTCAAAAGTGCCGTGCTGAAAAAGTTTGGCAGGGTTGAGCCCATAAGCGTTAAACAGCTTCTTTTCGATAATGCCTGCATTATTGATCCTGAGGCTTAAGAAACGCTTACGCCTGAAATTGCCAAAAAATTCAGTTATTTCATTTTTGGTGGCATTCTTGGTGATGACCCTCCTAA
>JAPLZR010000085.1 GCA_026394935.1 Candidatus Woesearchaeota archaeon | reverse complement strand
CGGAATAAACAAAGTCAACACAGACACAGACATACGACTGGCATTTGACGCTGCAGTACGCAAGTTCATAACAGAAAAACCAGAAGACTTCGACCCAAGACACATACTACTGCCAGCAAGAGAACTAATACAGAAAGTAGTCGAACACAGAATGCAAGTGTTCGGGAGCAACGGAAAAGCATGATAATACACCTCGGAGCGGATCATGCGGGCTTTGCACTAAAAGAACACCTGAAGAAGTTTTTAGAGAAGAAAGGCTACGCTGTGAAAGACTGGGGAGCAAACAAACTGATTAAGACTGATGATTACCCTGACTATGCAGCGAAAGTTGCCAGAGCAGTGCAAAAAGAAGGAATGGGAATACTCGCTTGCGGAAGCGCAGAAGGAATCTGCATCGCAGCAAACAAAATCAAAAAAATACGAGCAGTACCGGTATGGACGGTTCAAAGCGCAAAACTGAGCAGACAGCACAACGATGCAAATGTACTGTGTTTAAGCGGGTGGCAGCTGCCAAAGAAAACAGCAGAAAAAATAGTGTTGACGTGGATAAAGACACCGTTTTCAGAAGAAGCAAGACATAAAAGAAGGATTCAGAAGATAAGGAGGATGGAATGCAAATAATTCCAGGAATACTCGTGCACAGCCTGAAAGAGCTGAAAGAAGCACTCAAAAAGCTCAGCTGGGCGAAAAAAGTGCACATAGACATAATGGACGGAAAATTTGTAAAAAACAAAACAATACAGGCATTGACGCTGAAGAAAGCACTGCCGAAGATGGAGATGCAGATACACTTAATGGCGTACAAGCCCCACACGTACATCAACAAATTCGCAAGACTGGGAGCAAAAGAACTAATCATACACGCAGAAGCAACCAAAAAAAGAGCGGAAACACTCGAAATGATACGAGAAACAGGAATGAAAGCAGGAATAGCATTCAATCCGGCAACAAAAGTTGACAAAGACGCAGTAAAACACGCAGACACGGCGCTAGTAATGACAGTACACCCAGGACACAGCGGGCAAATGCTGATGAAAGCACCATTACGAAAAATTGCAGAGATAAGAAGATGCAACCCGGTCATAATCATAGGCGTGGACGGCGGAATTAATTCGCATACCTGTGGATTAGTGGCAAGGACGGGAGCAGATTATGCAGTAGCAACACACGCAGTGACAAACGCTCCTGAACCAAAAAAAACATACAAAGAGCTGATGAGAAAATGCAACAGATAGCACGAAACATAAGAAAAGACATAATCAGGACAATCCAAATAAAAGGAGGACACACAGCAATAAACCTCAGCACAGCAGACATACTCACAGCACTATACTTCCCTCAGCACAGCAGACATACTCACAGCACTATACTTCAAAGTACTGAAACACAACCCAAGACAGCCAAAAACAGGCGACAAAATATTCGTGACAAGCAAGCTGACACCAGCATGGCAGACAACACTCGCACACGCAGGATACTTTGCAAAGAAAAACCTCCTTGAAAACGCAGACCTGCCAAAAGGAACAACATACGCATTAAGCACAGCAATAGGAAGCGCGCTCGCAGCAAAAATAGACGGAAAAGAACATCACACTTACTGCATCACAACAGACTCAGAAATAGACTGGCAGGCAATAATGCTCGCAGGAAAACAAAAACTAAATTTAACGTTGATAATAGACAGAAACAATTTAAGCAAAGAAGGATTCATGGACATAGAACCATTAAGACAAAAACTAGAAGCATTCAACTGGAACACTATAGAAGCAGACGGGCACAAAATAGAACACGTAATAGAAGCACTCCAGGAAGCAAAAAACGGGCCGACAGCAATAATATGCCACACCATACCAGGAAAAGGAGTCAGCTTCATGGAACACAACCCAGAATGGTATGACAAACAACCCGACAAAGAAGAAATGGAAAAAGCACTAAATGAGTTGAAATGAAAACAACAAAAGACGGATTTGAAGAAGGACTGGAAGAACTGGCAAGAAACAAAGAGATAATAGTATTAAGCACAGAATTAAAGAAATTTGCAGACAAACACCCAAACAAGTTCATAAAAACAGCAGACATAGGAATAGCCTCAGGACTGGCACACGAAGGAAAAACGCCATTCGTCACAACAGCAGGACTTGGAAAAAACTGGCAGCAAATAAAAGAAATCAGCGCAAACAACGAAAACATCAAAATAATAGACTTTGACGAAGAATTTGAGGATCTGGCAATAGCACGCGTACTGCAAAACATCAAAGTCATCATACCAGCAGACTATTATGAAGCGAAAAAAGCAACAATAGCAGCAGGAACAACAAAAGGACCATTCTACCTGAAACTTTTGATTGAGAAAGCGCACTCGACAACAGAAAAAACAGGATTCACAATAGGAAGAATGGAAATAATAAAAGCAGGAAAAGACTGCACAATCATAGCAACAGGACCAACACTCCAAAACGCGCTGATGGCAGCAGAAAAGCTCGCAAAACAAGAAATAGAATGCACAGTGCTCGACTGCCACACAATACAGCCAATAGACAAACACGCGCTAATAGCAACCGCAAGACTCACAGGATGCATAGTCGCAACAGAAAGAACACTCGGCAGCGCAATAGCGGAAACAATGAGCCAAAACTACCCAGTACCCGTAAGATTTACCACTGCTGACAACATAATCACAGAAGTCAAAAATGCAGTAATGCAAAAATGCGAAGTGTTCGCAGAAATACCAGAAGAACACAGCCAAAAAATACAGCTTGAAATAAGACCAGAACTCCAGTTCAGACTGCACAACGGAGGACTAATCAAAAGCATACCAGGACTGCACAAAGCACTATTAACAATGAACGAAGAAACATTCACACACCACTGCAACACAAACAAGAACGACTTCAGCACGTGGATAAAAGAAGCATTCAAAGAACAATCATTAGCCAAGAATCTGGAAAAAACGCACACGAAAATAGGCATGATGCTGGAACTGACAAGGTGGATGAAATGAAAACAGCAATCTACGGCAAAACACCAGAAAGCAAAGAACAACTCAAAAAAGAAATCAAAAAATTCGGCTTCGAATACACAGAAGAAAAACCGGAAATAGTAATATCGTACGGAGGAGACGGCACATTCCTCTGGGCAGAAAGAAAATACCCCGGAATACCAAAAGCGCTGTTCAGGTACAGCAAAACGTGCAAAAAATGCCACGATTTGCCAATCAAACACGCACTAGAACTGCTCAAAAACAAAAAATACACGATAAAAACACATTTCAAAATACAGGCACAAATAGAAACAACAAAAATGCTCGCAACAAACGATATTGTAATCAGAAACGCGATGCCAACACACGCAGTCAGATTTTTGCTTAAGGTTAACGGAAAACAGATAGATGACGAATTTGTAGGCGACGGCATAGTAGCAGCAACAACCTTCGGAGCAACAGCATACTTCCACAGCATAACAAGAAAAACATTCAACAAAGGAATAGGAATAGCATTCAACAACCTCACAAAAGAGCACAAACCGCTATTTTTACCTGAAACAGCAAAAATAGAGTT
>JAPLZR010000027.1 GCA_026394935.1 Candidatus Woesearchaeota archaeon | reverse complement strand
AAAGGTTGCAGAAAGTTCTCGTGCATAATTCTTTAAACTAAGATTTTTTTCTTTTGTTTGTCCCGAGCAGGGCTAATACCGCAAGGACTGCGGTTGTGCGCCCTTCAGGACTGGACTACACGCTCTGCCATCACGGCAAGAGCCTCGAGCATTGCTATGAAATACAGCCTTGACAACTGGTAACTCGTAAGAGTGAACGTCTTGGAAAGGCAGTGGCAAATTGAATGGTGTGCAGGGCTACAAGAGTGCCGGCCTGTGGGTCTTGGCGGCAACAACTACAACAACATCGACAACATCAACGCCAACAACAACTTCAACAACAATGGCCGGGCTCGTGGAATAGCCAGTCCTGAACTCGGACATTCCTAATGAAAACGTACAACAGACTTTTTGACAAGCTTGTTTCTATGGAAAACCTTGAAAATGCCTATTGGAAGGCGTGCAGGGGAAAGTCAAACAATCCTGTTGTGCTCGAGTTTGAAAAACATTGGCAATTGCACCTCGTCACGCTTCACGCAGAACTCAAGAACAAGACCTATCAGCCAAGACCTTTGAAAACATTCGTGCTCAGAGACCCAAAAACCAGAACGATTTGCGTAAGTGATTTTCGTGACAGGATTGTCCATCACGCTCTTGTGAACATTCTTCAGCCGATTTTCGAACCTCGATTTATTCACGACAGTTATGCGAGCAGAAAAGGCAAAGGCACGCTTTCTGCTCTTAAAAGATTTGATGTTTTTCTTCACAAAGTTACCCAGAACGGCAGGCTTGTTGCTGATGCAAGAAGTGCGAACGCTGTTTGCGGATACGCTTTGAAAGCGGACATTAAGCACTACTTTGATAATGTTGACCACGCCGTGCTCTTGAGCATTATTGCAAAAAGGATAAAAGATAAAGACGTGCTCTGGCTGGTCAGGACTGTTCTAAATCATTATAATTCAGGCATTCCTGGAAAAGGGATGCCATTGGGCAACTGGACCAGCCAGTTTTTTGCCAATATTTATTTGAATGAGCTTGACCAATATATCAAGCACCAGCTTAAATCCAAATATTACATAAGATATGTTGATGACTTTGTCATACTGCACAAATCAAAAACCACACTTCAGGAATATCTGGCTCAAATCAGGAAATTTCTTGCCTCGCTGGAAATTGAGCTTCATCCGACTAAATGTGCCATAATCCCGTTGTCGCAAGGTGTTGGCTTGCTCGGCTTCAAAGTATTTTATACGCACAAAAGAGTTCGCAAGAGAAACCTTCTCAAAATCTATCAGCGCATATCAGAACTTGTGGACGGCTACAAACAGGGAATGGTAAACACTCAAGACGTTTTCGAAGCGCTCAAAGGCTGGAACGCTTACGCAATGCACGCTAACACATACCACCTAAGACAGCGCATTACTATGATGGTTGAACAAGAGCTTGAAAGATAATTTACACTTAGTGCATATCTGCACGCCAAGAATTTTTTCTGCCTGATTTCTGGAATGCTTTGCCGTGTTGTTTATATAGTGTTGCACGGCAAGATTTTGGGCATTTATCGTCGATATTGATTGCTGAGTGTTGGCAGTTTTGTGGTGCATTATCTCGTGTCAGGAGAAGTTCTCTTGTATCCAGTCGTCTATCTGGTTGCGAGTGATGGTTACTCCGTAGCGTCCAAAGCTTTTGGCGTATGCGCTCTTTGTGGTTACGAACCACCAGTTTGCACCAAAAGTCTTTGTAAGGGTTTTTGCGTGTGCCGTGAGCTTGTGATGTTTGTGCAGGTCGGAAGGGGTAACAACAGTTAATGCGTAATAGTTTCCCTTGTGGAATATCTTGATGTCTTGGTTTTGTGTGACTTCTATGCTTTTGACTATGGGCTGCAGTTTTTTGACGATATCATAAACTACAAATGTGTGTTCAAGACTTGTTTTTTGTTTCTGGACGTAATATGGCTCTCTGCGTGTTTTTCCTAATGGCACAAACTCTTTTTTGACGTAACCTGCCCGTTCTAATAAGCATTGGTCTTCTGTTTTTAAGTCGGCAATTCTGTGCACTGGTGATTTCAGCAAAATTTCAGATGAATCAATTTTTTTGTCACTGTTGTTTTCCTGTGGTGTTATTGTTTGAACTTGTTCATTTTTTAAAGCTGGCTTTTCGTCGAAGAAAAATTCCTCATCTTCAACGCCTTCCAAATCGACATCTGTATGCATTGGAACGTCCCATAGATATCCGAACGCTTTGACAAAACAAATGGTGCTGATGGTGGTCGCAAAAAGCAGCACGCAAGCCTGCCAGATGCCTGTAAGAAATTGCCACGCAATTGTTGCAAGTTTCAAGACCAGCCAAGATATGCATACAACAAGTCCACCATAAAACGCAAGGTCGACCATCGGGTCACTGGGCTGGTTGGATTGCATCTTTGAACTCCGTGCTTTTGCGTTTGAGCATTTCCCGCAGTTCTGGGTCGTTTTGCAGCCATTCCAGGAATGGGCTTTTAGCTGTTGTGGCTGGTTTTTCGCTTTCTTCCAGTTTGGTCTTTAATGCCAGTGCTGAGTCCACGATTTCAGCACATCTACAACAATAGAGTGCTGTTGGGCTGTTGATTTCCCTGCATCTTGGGCAGGCTCGTGCTTGTGGCTTGAAAGGTATTGGCTTCTCGCCAGGCTTCATTCCGTTAATGCGTAAAATGTCTTCGTCCAAGTCCTTGCCTGAAATGTGAACGTACAAAGATGGCATTCGGCTTCCTTGTATCCAGCCGAAATAACTGTTCATCTGAAACTCAGTCAAGTGTCGTGCCAACTGCGATGCCCTGCTGTGGCGGAAGATGTACGGGTGGCAACGTTTCTTGATACCGGCTTTTTGAAAAGTTTCAATCAAGACTTTGCGGATGCCTTCGTAGCTCATTTGTTTGTGATAACTTTTGGTTCCGATATTCACCCATAACGGCGCGTAAGGGTTTGCATTGTCAGGGTGAATATCCAACCACTTCACAAGATATGGTGTTGCTGAAATGATGCGCAACCGTCTGCGACCAGTCTTTCCAGAAACATTTAGGACTGCTCCGCTTGTGTCGATTTTGACCTGTCCGATTGTCAGATTGCCGATTTCACCAATTCGTGCGCCGCTTTCGCCAAGAATTGCAAGTATTGCCTTGTTGCGTGGGTGGTCAGCTGTCGCTATGAGCTTGTTGATTTCTTCTTCTGTCAAAAGTTCGGATTCAGCAGTTAGGGGCTTGTCTTTGTGGGGTATTGTGGTTTTAATCCATTTGACGATTTTGGGATAGTCTTCGCCGTCAAGCCATTTGTAAAACTGTTTTAGTATGACTTTTACGTCGTGTTTTGTCCAGACTGAATACTCGCTTGTTTCGTATTCGTGGACAATGCGCTTTATGTCCTCGCTGGTTGCGTCTTTGAAGGGTTTGCCGAGTTTTTCTCCAAGCACGGCAAGATTGCGCACAAGCTTTGTAAGTCTTGAATGGCTTGTTCCCTTTGCCTTTACATCGCGAGCAAACAGCTCTACAAGCTTTTTGTCGTCTGTTGGCATATTTGCCTTCCAGAGCCTCGTAATAGCAGTTTGGTATTGCTTGCTAAACCGATGGTAGTCTGTCGTATCCATGTTGGGTCTCCAGACTCCTGCACCAATCAAGTCCTCTGTTGGAGTTTGCACATCAATCATAAAGCCAAAACCGCTTTCCATATTGCACTATTTTTGCATTATATAAGCAGGTACCACAAAAAACCCGGACTTAGTCCAACAAAAACATACACTTTTTGCGGATATAAGCCTTGTAATGCGTTCGTCACTACTTAAGCTTTGTAATCCGTTTGTGTACACATTTAAGCTTTGTACGGCAATTGTACAGCGCATTGACTTTTGGACAAGAGAAAACTCCCGTTCCCTCGCCCTTGTGTGGGCTTACGAACGGGGTGTCAAAGCCTCCGGAGGGAATTGCACCCTCGACCTGCGGTTCTTTTGGTTAACCATACAAAACCGCCGCTATGGCTACTAAGCTACGGAGGCAAATGAATGTGATTGTGAATCGGCTAGTGCGAAGCACAGGCCGTATGTCGTGGGGTCGAAGGCCCCACATGAGTGTTTTTAATCAAACTTTTTTATAAAAGTTTGCTATCTAAGCTACGGAGGCAAACTTTTGGAAAGTTTGATCAAAGCGCTCCTAGTCTCGTCTCGAGAAGCAGTCCATTTGCTGTTTGCTTTCGCAAACAGGTATGAGACTCTTCTCTCGTCTCAACTATGTCGCGCAAATATGACGTCAAAATCACACTATAAAAACCTTTTTGCCGTAAGCTTTAAATACGCCTTCAAGAGCGTCGAATGTATGATAAAAGAAAGCTATAACAACATCAAAAAAGAGCACCCAATACTGCCTGATTTTGAGAAAATCAACAATGAATTTGAGCTTGACTTGATAGAGTCTGAGCTCTTCCTGTTAAGGCAGGTTAAGAGGCAAATTATTGAAAAACTTGAGCCTTTGACTGAGATTCTTGAGCACATCATTAATCCTGATCCTAATAGTTTGGTGGACATGTATGAGTGCAAGTGTTTTACTAATGGTGAGAAGAAGCAGGTAACTGATGTTTTTAGGCATATGATGGAATTGTACAGGGCTTTGCTGGAAACAGACCTGATTGGTGACGATAATGTTGATGCTGAAATTATCAACAAAACGTATGATTCGTGGCTGCAGGACAAGAAAATCATTATTCCTTTGATTAGGAAATTGAGCGAGTGCTGGCAGAAGCATGTTGAGCCAAAGGAAATCTTGGAGTATCTGGGATGAATATTATACTGTTAGGCGCGCAGGGTTCTGGTAAAGGCACGCAGGCTCAGCTTTTGAAAGAAAAATATGCTCTTGTACATCTGTCAACAGGAGACTTGCTAAGAGAAGCAGCAACAAAAGACGAACAAATAAGAAAACAAATGGCAGAAGGAAAACTGGTCTCCGACGAACAAATGATAGCATTAATCAAGGCAAAACTAGCCAGTGAAACAAAAGGAGCCATATTTGACGGCTATCCGAGAACGCTCGGACAAGCAGAAGCGTTGGATGAGATAACGCAGATTGATGGCGTGATAGAGTTAAAATTAACTGATGAAGAGGCGCTGAAAAGATTGTCGAGCAGAAGAACGTGCAAAAACTGCAAGGCAATATATGGAGCGGAAAATCCTCCGAAAAAGCAGGGAAAGTGTGATAAGTGCAATGGTGAAATTTACCAAAGGGAAGACGACAAGCCAGAAGCCATCAAAAAAAAGGCTGGTAGCCTATCATGATGAAACAGAGCCTTTGATTGAGTATTACAAGCCAAGAAGGATTGTTCATTCAGTTGATGGAAGCAAGGGTATTAAGGAGATTTTTGCGGGCGTTTGCAAAATCATTGACACGCTCGTATGAATTCTGTTGCATAGCTTCCTTTTGGCAGGAAGAATTCTATCGTGATTTTTTTCTTTCCAGGAAAGCATTCGTCTTCTTCTAGTTTTCCGATTTTCAGTTCTTTTGCTTCTGCCCATACTTTTCTTTCTGTGCCTTCTGCGCTTGCTTCTGGCAGTTCTCTAACAATAAAATCAGCGGGTTTTATTTTTTCTTCTTCCAGCATTTTTTGTGTTATTTCATCAATATTTTCTGTTCCAAATCCTACTATTGGCAGTTCTTCTTTGTCTGTGAGCATTGCTGCCTTGTTCCATAGTAGGCTTTGGTATGCGTGTACGAATAGCATGAGTAATTTGCGGGGAAGTTTTCTTAGCGCTCCTACGTAATCATTTCCTCGTAATTGTATCTGCGGATACAAATTGACTATCAAATCGGCTGCTTTCTTGAATTCTCTTTTTACAATGTGTCTTCCTATGTCTGCATTGTTTGTGCTGAATCTCTGCTCGCCGAATAAATTTCTGAATTTTGGCGTTATCTTTGGTGTTTCATCCAGATTTCGAAGAACAATCTTGAACTTGTTGCCTTCCAGTTGTCCGAGGTGTACTGGCTCGTCTCCGTATCCGAGAAAAGTGCATTTGATGTCGTGCAGGTTTGTCTTTTCAACAGTGTCCTTGCCTATTCCATAAGCTCCGCAGGTTTGTTCTGTTATTGCTTTTTTGTCTTTGTTGCCTGCGCAGGATAGTGAGTTAAGCGGAATGTGCCACACCATTGATAGCCTTCTCAATGCTTCCATTGTTGAAACGTCTTCTTTCCATAATTTGAAATACAGGTATTTGCCGGAACTGTTGGTTTGGACTGTGCTGACTTCTTCAACTGCAAAGTCTTCCGGCGTGTGCTTTATAACGTACATATGTCGTCGGGAAAGATAAAGCTTTAAATAATCTTCGAAGGAAAATATTGCTGTGCGCCGGTAGCTCAGCTTGGATAGAGCAGTCGGTTCCTAACCGGAAGATCGGGGGTTCAAATCCTCCCCGGCGCGTGATGCTGCCAATCCACGTCCTACAGGGAATGCGTTATTTCTTTTCCTCATTAAAGCAGAAAATCAAAGGACCAACAAGATATCAGGGCAGCGCAGATGAAATCTGTGAGCAAATAGTGAAAAACTGCTGGAATGGGGAGTACTTCCAGACTAGCACTCATCATTACAGGGAATTCTGGGCAAGGGACTTTGGTTATTGTGTGGAAAGTCTTGTTAAATTAGGTTATTTGAATGAAGTGAGGCAAACTTTAGCCTACGCGCTTGAAAAATTCTCGAAAACAGGCATTAAGACAACCATCAGCAGGGAAGGTGTGCCGTTCTCTTTTCCAAACGTTTACAGTCCTGATTCTGTTGCATTAATCATGCACGCGTTAAGGGTTGCGAACGATAAAGAGTTAATAAAAAAATACAAGACTTTCCTGCAGAGGGAGATTGATGCGTTTGGGCATATTGTTTTGGAGGATGGCAGGGTTAGGAGCGCGCAATTCTCAGGTATGAGAGATTATGCTGTGCGCAGCAGCAGCTGTTATGATCATTGTATGTCTATTCTGTTGGCAAGGGAAGCGAAAAAGCTCGGATTTGAGTTTGATTACTCGGAAAAACAGCTTGTTAAGACTCTTGGTACTTACTGGATTGGTTACTATCGCGATGATAGATCTAGTTTAGCGCCTAGTGGCGATGCAAATGCGTTGCCGTACTGGCTTGGTGTTGGAAAGGATTTCAGTAAAACTTTGAGAATATTGCATGATGAACTGCCGTTGTCGTATGGGCGCGAGCAGAAGATGATTGCAGAGGAGTTTTTTGTGCCGGGCTGGGAAACTGATGCTGTTTGGCCTCTTCTTGGTTTTATCTGGATGAAGGCTGTTAAGAAATACAATCCTGCTCTTGCCAGGAAATACAAGGCGAATTACTCAGCCATAATAGAGAAATATGGCACTTTGTATGAGGTATACCAGAACGGCAAGCCTTACAAATCGTTTTTCTATCACGCTGATGAGGGTATGCTTTGGGCTTCTAATTTTTTGGCGTTGTAATTACCACTTTCTTTTTGCCCTGATTGCTTCCTGCCAGATTGAAGAAACCCAGTTAAGGGTTGAGAAGTAAGGCATTACAATGACGTATGAAATCAGGGGAGTAATCTCTCCGCGGAAGTGTTCTTTGAAAAATCTGTGTGCAAAAATAATCAGATAAGTTCCGAGTACAAATGCGATCAGGATTGGCAGGTATACCTGTACGTTGCGTGCAAGGATGAACTCTTTCAATGTTGGAAAGCTCAGTATCCTGTCGAGGAAATAGCCTGGTATTGTGAAGCTTCTGAAAGCAAAGTCGAACAGTCTGTTCAATAAATCGTATGAGATTATTCCGATGTTCAGCATCAGGATTAATACTGCCAGTACATTGACGGGCAGCTGGAATATTCCGAATATGCCGTGTTTTGATGAGAAGAACATTTTTCTGTAGTTCCAGTGGTTGAAGATGTATCCTCTTGTCCATCTGATGCGTTGCCTCCATAATTCGGATAGTGTTGTCGGAACACGCGTATAAGTGATGCTTTCCGGTTCCATTCTGATGTCATAGCCGTTGTATTTCAAGCGCATTGCGATTTCGAGGTCTTCAGTAAGGTTGTTCCTGTCCGGGGTGAACCCGCCGAGTTTTCTGACGACGGAAGTTTTGTACATTGAAAGCACTCCCGGAGTCATTGATAGCGTGCCGAAGTTTGACATTATTTTTCGTATCATGCTTGACATTATGTACTCTACTCTTTGAATGCGTTCCAAAAAGCTTTTTGGCTCTTCTACCCTGATTCTGCTGATTACTGCTCCTATTTTTTTGTCTGCAAAATTCGATAGTGATATTGCAATGCTGTCTTTTGAAATCATGCTGTCTGCATCGACTACGGCAAAGAATTTGCCTGTTGCTTTTTTTAATGCAGCATTCAAAGCAGAGGCTTTTCCGCCGTTTTCTTTGTGAAGTAATCTGAACGGCATTTCAGGGTGCGCTTTTTGGAATTTGCGCATTTTTTGTAATGAATTGTCAACGCTTCCGTCATCTACAACAATGACGTCTAAAAGTTCTTTGGGATAGCCTGTTGAGAATACCGATTTTATTGTTCTGATTGGGTCTTTGTCATTGTTTCTGCTGAAGACCGGTATGCCGATGCTTAGAGTGCTTAGAACTTGTTTCCTGGCTGGTTTTGCGTACAGGAAGTTCAGCCAAACGATTACCAGCCATAGCGAAATGAATGAAATTCCCCATAATACATACTGTAGCATATGCTTTAAAATCAGTCTGGCCCTTTATAAAGGTTGCGCTAATTTTATATACAAAAACAGCCGCAATATCGTCGGGGGAGCATGGACAACCAGGTTCGGATTATAACGGCAGTAAGCGTTCTGATTTTTCTTGTAATGATAGCTCTGGCTGTTGTAAATGACATACCCGGTTTTATTCCTGACATTCTGATTTTCATTGGTTTGACTTTGTTTTATGCTTGGACTTACAAGGTTTTTAGGATGAACACTCCTATTTTCACTTTGCTGATTGTCGGTCATATTTTGCATTCTTGTGGTATCTTTGGATGGTATCACATATCGCCTGTCCCGATTCAATGGGATCACATAACGCACTTTTTCGGAACACTGCCATTCGCACTGCTCTTTTTCAATTTCTTGTCTCAGTGGGCGGACATAAACTTCTTTACAAGAAAGAATTTGTTGTTGTTGATGACAGTATTTG
Organism: Candidatus Woesearchaeota archaeon; assembly: GCA_026394935.1. GTDB lineage: Archaea > Nanobdellota > Nanobdellia > Woesearchaeales > ARS49 > CABMGU01. Next base: position 10,765 of record JAPLZR010000027.1, on the reverse strand, counting down.
TTGCAGCAATGGGTGTTGGAGCGATTGTTGAGCTGTCCGAATTTCTTGGATTTCTGAGTTTGGGTTTTGGTGACGGTGCTTTTATGTTTGGTACAGGAGATGGCGTTGCAGGATTTGAAGGCACTGACCTGATAGACGCGATTGGCGGTGGATGGATTAATGAGGGCTGGGATTTTGTATTCAACACTATTGGAATCCTGTTTGGAATTACAATTATGCTGCTTTCCAAGCTAATAATTAAAAAGCCTGAAAAAGCGTATTATTTTGAGCCGATTGAGAGTTTTTCTAAGAGGATTTAGTTAGTTTCTTGATAAATTCCACAATTTTCTGGCCAGAAGCCTTGCCTCTTAGTTCTGCCATTGCTTTGCCTATCAAAGCGTTTATCGGCATTCCTTTGTTTGCTTCTATTATCTTGGTAAGCTCTCTAAGCAATTCCCCTTCAGAAAGTGAGCGGTACTTGTGCAGGACTTCTTTCACTGCTTTTTTTTCTTTTAAAATCTCTAGAACGCTTTCTTTGGAGATTTCGTCGTGTTCGAGCGCAGTGAACAGGGCGCAGAAGTCTTCGTCTGCAGGAGCAATCTCAATATTGAATTGTCTTTTGATGGTTCGCTCAGACGTCATTAATAATTCGGCGATATAAGCTGGCTTTAGTGCTTTGAAGGATTTTACGAATTGGTCGTACAGTGCTGCCCTGTCGGATTTTGCAACTAGTTCTGCTAGGTCGTGTCCCAGTCCCAGTTTTTCATATCTGCTGGTTTTGTGTTCTATTAGTTCTGGAATTTCTACAGAGTCTGTCATTTCTTTTGTAATTCTTATCGGCAGTACGTCTGTTTCAGGGTACATTCTTGCTGCTCCTGGCATTAGGCGCATGAAGCTTGTTGTGCCGTCTTCGTTTGGCTTTCTGACTTCTTTTGGCACTCCGCGTATTGCGTCGTTCGCTCTTACAATTACTGCTTGTAGTGCTTTTTCAGCTTTATTTTTCATATCTGCTACGAGTACAAAACCGTCATGGCTTCCGCAGTCAAGGTGTGTTGCAATCTGTTCGACTTCGTCAGGAAGTATGCCGTAGTTTGGCAGTTCATCGCTGTGGAAGATTCCGCCTACGCCGGCAGCCATTTTTGCCCTGTCTGAAAACTCTGTGCCAAGGCGTCTGCCTGGCTGTATTTCTCTTCCGATAAGTCCTTTGAAGCAGGATAGTTTGATTCCAAGGACAGCGCCTCCTTTTGACAGGGCAGAGGCGATGACTTTGGATTTTGAGTTAATTAGCAGTCTTGAAACGTCTACAATCTGGGCAAATACTTCGCGTACGTTTCTTTTTTCCAGCTCTTTTTTGATTTCAAGCAGGTTTTGTTGTCGTAGTGCTTCGAGTTCGACATATTTCGGGATTAATTTCAGGTCTTGGGCTCCTTTTATTTCTACGCGTTCTCCGCCTTCTATGGAGACGTTGACGTCCTGGCGGATGGTGCCGAGTCCTCTTTTGACTTTTCCTGTGCTGCGCAATAACAAACCAATTTTTTCTGCAACCTCTGCGCAATGTTCTGGAGAGACAATATCTGGACCGGTAGGAATCTCCAATAAAGGAATGCCTAATCGGTCAAGGCGGAATGTGGCTTTGTCGCCTTCATCTTTTATCGTGCGGGCAGCATCTTCTTCAATGTAAACAAATGGAATTCTAATAGGTCCGAGAGAAGAATCGATTTTGCCGTCATACGCTATTAATGCAGTGCGCTGGAAGCCAGAAGTATTGCTGCCGTCAACAACTGTTTTTCTCATAACCTGAACTTCATCAACAAACTTTGCCTTCAGAAGCTTTGCTACCTGAATGCCAACAAGCAATGCTTCATTTCTAAGGCTTCTTGGAGGTTCTTCATCAAGCTCTATCAGGCAGCAATTATCATCATAAGCTTCGTAAACATATTTTTTGCCTTTTACAGCTTCTTGTGCGGCGGCAATATCAACCTCGCCAGTCTCGCCAACCACAGCTCTGAGCTTTCTTGTGATGGTGTAGTGGGGGGTATTGTCGTGAATAATTGAATCGCATTCGCAAAACAATTTCTTCGTGTCAATTTCCTGGTGGATTTCAAGTCCGCATTTTATCTTTGCCATATGATTTCTCCTTTTTGTCTGATGATTCGTATTCTGTGAAGCGGAATGCTTGTCTCTTCTCTGTTTTTTTCAATTATCATGAATAGCCCTTCGACTTTTTTGATTGTAGTGTACTGTATTTTTGTGAGTTTGCCGAAGTCCAAATACTCCACAGTGTACTCTTCCGGCTTGAGCTTCTTATCCCATTTAATCTGATTAAGTACATCTTGTGCTGGCTTCATATCAGGAAGCAGTCATCTACCTCTCTGCTGTTTGTCTCTCCTGCAATGTTTGTCAGCATGAATTCACTAGTATTTTTTTGTTTGAGTGCTACCATTAGTTTTGAATAAGCTGTTTCTGGTAGCATGTCTGCCAAGTATGTTGCTCCTGCTTCCATGCTTAACCTTCTAAGATTGGCATAAACATATGGGTGAACTCTTCCGTATATTGTTTGTGAGCATATCATTACTGGGATTTTCTTTGCAGCTTTTTTTAGGTATGGAATTAGTGATTTTGGATTGTTTGTTGGAACATGTCCGAGTGCAGTGGCAACGATTACGAGACCGTGGACTTTCTCTTTTAGGTGGTAATCTATTATTCCCGGGTCCATGTCCGGATAAACATAGACAAGCGCAACTTTGGGATCAAGTTCGCGCAGTGAGGGCTTGCCTGAGTGTCGTTTTGCATACTTTTCATTTGTTATTTCGATTTTGCCGTCTGTGAGAATTGTTGCGAGTGGTTCATCGTTGATTGCCCTGAATGCGTCTCTTCTTGATGTGTGCATTTTTCTGGTTTTTGTTCCTCGTGTCAGGTTGCAGAATTCGTCTGACATTGTGCCGTGCATGCAGACAACAACGCCAGCGCCGTCCCATTTCGCAGCAGCGGTTACTGCGCAAATCAGGTTCATGAAAGCGTCTGAGCTTCCTCTGTCTATTGAGCGTTGGGCTCCTGTTATGACTACTGGCTTGTTTAGGTCTTTAAGCAGGAATGAAAGTGCTGCGCTTGTGAAGTGCATTGTGTCTGTGCCGTGTGTTATGACAACTCCGTCTACTTCATTTATTACCTTCAGGACTTCTTCAGCCATTTTTACCCAGTCAGAAGCCATTGCATCTTCTGACATGACGCTCATGACTTTGCTTGCGCGTATGTTGGCTATGTCTTCGAGTTCTGGGCACATTGCTACAAAATCTTCTGCAGAATAATCAGCGTAGACTCCTCCTGTTCTGTAGTCTATTCTTGAGGAGATTGTTCCGCCTGTTGAAAGGATTGCGACTGTTGGTAAATCTTTTTTTGGCTTGAGTTTTTTAGCCTTAATGACTGGTGTTTTGTATTCTTCAAGCAAGTCAATTTTCTTGATTTTCTTGTTTTCAATTCCTATGTTGTAACCAGTCTTAAGCTTTAGAACAGTCACGTCCTGCGGCAATAATTCTGGTCTTGGAAGTAGTGTGCCTTCAAATTCTCCATCAGAAGTCGTTATTTTAACCTTGTCACCGGCTTTTGGCTTCATATGCGGAATAGAACTATGATGGTTTAAAAAGTTTTACTTAAAGAACTGAAGGAAGTCTTCTGTCAGATATTTGATGTCTAATCCGGTATAGCCTGTTATTTGTGCGAGTTCTTCTATGCTTTTTCCTGCATTGCCCCATTTCCATAATGTTTTCAGGAATTTTCCTGTTTCTTTGTTTGAGAACCATTCTTTGCCGAATTTTTCTTCCAGTTTTTTGCGGAGCATTACTTCAAACAGCCACGCTCTTACATAATCCGCGGCATAAAGACCTGAGTCAACGTCAAGCAGGTAATTTTCTGGTGTGTAGTTTATCTTGGTTGCTTTTGTCAGAAGGTCAGCATACATTTTGGCAAACGAGGAATATGTTTCTGCTGTTGGCATGAATTTATCATCGAGCTTTGCAAGGTCATTCCTGTGCAGTTTAAGCTCGTAAATGACTTTTACAGCGTATCTTCTGAATGCCTGCAGTTTTTGTTCCATTATGAAGTTTGCGAACTTGTTGGCGTCTTCTGCCGGCATTCCGACGTATTTTTGCAGGAATGTTGTATTTGACAGCAGATACTCTATCAGGAAAGCGTAAGCCTCTGATACGCTGTTTGCTCCAAGACAGCGAAGCTGGTAAGATAGGGAAGCTTCTGTGTTTGCAAAATGTTCTGTGTGTCCGGACTCGTGGAAGAATGCTTGGTAGTCTTCCTGTCCGCCGTGGGGTTTGATGACGAGAATGACTTCAGAAGGCACTTTAACAGGCATGCAGAACGCTCTTGGTACTTTTTTGGGTCTTTCTTCTACATCTAATATTACGTTCTTTTGGTTGCCGAAGTCTATTCCTATGTCGTTCCAGAATTTTTTGGCAACTTCGAGTAATTTTTCTTTCTGGAAGAAAACATCAAATGATTTTGCTCTGGCGTAGTATGCATAATCATACGGTCTTGCATCTTTCAAGCGTACGCCGATTGATGCCATGTTTTTTTCAAGCTGGTCTTTATGGATGTTTTCCGTGCCTGTGAGGAAATCGCGCAGTTGTTCTGCCAGTTTGTCGTAATTTACTTCTTTTGCAAATGATAAATAGTCAACATAACTTTTGCCTGAGAGTTCTTTTATCAGCTCGTAAACTTTTCCCCATGATTTTTTCTCAAAAGCTGTGAGTTTCTTTTTGACTGGTTTTGTTGCTTCGTACAGCATTTTTCTTTTCTCGCGGATGTCTTCGTTCATGACGAGAGTGGAAACTTGGCGGAATGGAATCTGTTGTCCGCTTACTTCTACAAAAGCAGATGCTTCATAGGAATTGGCTTTGTCAGTTACGCGTTTCAGTTCATTGCCGATGAAATTGCCAATAAAAGCATCGTACAGGAGCTTTCCTTCTCTTGTAGCAATATCCTTGCCAGCTTCAGTCACGTGCTCTTTTGAGAATAGGTGTTTGAACTGTTTGAAGACTTTGGAGCTTTCAAGCTCGTCTTTCTGTCCTGAGCTGTTCAGGTAGTGCTCGCGTGCAAGTGCTTCGTCGAAATTTTCTAAATCAGCAACAAGGTGTAAAACCATGGTTAGCTGAGAAAGGTAGTGGTATAAATATCTAATGTTGATGCCGCGCCCGAGATTGCTCGGGTTGATTTCCTCCCCACGCAGAGCTAAGGTCACACAAACCAGAGTTTGTGGGACTCCCGAAAAACCACGGGTTTTTCGATAGGGAGAGAAATCAAGTCGTAGACCGCGGAATTCTGAATATTAATAAGAATTAACCAAAGTATATTGGCAGTTCTTCTTTCATTTCTTTTGCTCTTGCGCTTTTGAAGCGTTCGAGCAGGTCTTCGTACATTTTTGCTACATCTTTTGTGATTGACGGCGAGACTTTTTTCAGGGCTTCTTCAAAATTAGCCATTGTGACTACTTTTGCCGTGATAATCTCGCGCAGGGCTAGCATTGCTGCTTCCCTGCAGACTGCTTCTATGTCTGCGCCGACATAACCTTCTGTTTTTTCTGCAAGTTCTTCAATATTGACGTCTTTCAAAGGCATGTTTTTTGTGTGCACTTTGAAGGTTTCCAGTCGTGCTTTTAAGTCAGGAACTGGTGTGAGTATAATCCTGTCAAACCTTCCGGGTCTCAATAATGCTGTATCAATCATGTCTGGTCTGTTTGTTGCGCCGATTACGAGGATGTCAGACATTCCTTCCAGTCCGTCAATCTCTGTTAAAATTTGGTTGACAACGCGTTCTGTTGCTCCGCTGTCATTGCTCATGCCTCTTCTTGGTGCGAGGCTGTCTATTTCGTCAAAGAATATTATTGTGGGTGCTGTTTGTCTTGCTTTTTTGAAGACTTCGCGGACTGCTTTTTCACTTTCTCCGACCCATTTTGAAAGTAATTCAGGACCTTTAACAGCAATAAAATTGGCTTTGCTTTCATTGGCGACTGCTTTTGCAAGCATTGTCTTGCCAGTGCCAGGAGCGCCATACAACAAAATGCCTCTTGGAGGTCTTACGCCTAATCTTTTGAAGGCGTCAGGGTATTTTAATGGCCAGTCAACTGCTTCTATTAGTTCTTGTTTGACTCCTTCAAGTCCGCCTACGTCTGTCCATTTTACGTTTGGTACTTCTACAAAGACTTCTCGGAGTGCAGATGGGCGTACTACTTTTAGTGCATCGCGGAAGTCTTTTTTGCCAACGCACAGTTTTTCCAGTATTTCGTTTGGCAGCGGCTCGTCTTTTCCGTATCCTAAATCTGGCAGTATTCTTCGTAAAACAATCATTGCTGCTTCTTTTGCCAGTGCAGCCAGGTCTGCTCCGACAAATCCGTGGGTGACTGCGGCAAACTCTTTTAAATTGACGTCTTTGTCAAACGGCATGTTTCGCGTGTGGATTTTGAGGATGTTTAGTCTTCCTTCTTTGTTTGGCACTCCGATTTCGAGTTCTCTGTCAAATCTTCCTGGTCTTCGTAGTGCAGGATCCAGAATGTTGGGAACGTTTGTGGCTGCAATTACTACAACTTTGCCTCTTGACTTCAACCCGTCCATCAGTGCAAGCAGTTGTGCTACTACTCTTCTTTCAACCTCGCCCTTCGTCTCTTCTCTTTTTGTTGCTATTGCGTCAATCTCGTCAATGAAGACAATCGATGGTGCGTTCTTTTCCGCTTCTTCGAACTTTTTGCGCAAGTTCTCTTCTGATTGTCCGTAGAATTTTGACATTATTTCTGGACCGTTAATTAGTATGAAGTGGGCGTTTGTTTCGTTTGCGACTGCTTTTGCCAGTAATGTTTTTCCTGTTCCTGGCGGACCGTGCAGTAGGACTCCTTTTGGTGGTTCTACTCCTAGTCTTTCAAAGATTTCAGGGTGTTTTAATGGCAGTTCTATCATTTCTCTGACTTTTTTTATCTCGTCTTCAAGTCCGCCTATGTCTTCGTAAGTGACTTCTGGGAGTGCTTCTTCTTTGATTTCTACTGCTTCTGAGTTAAGAACGACTTCTGTTTGGTCAGTAATTATGACTGATTGTTTTGGGGTTGTTTCAGCAACGACAAATTTCAAGTCGCCAAATCCGTATGCCATCATGCTTTCTTCCATCATTGTGAATACTTCATCGAAGAATGGGCTTTGCGTCATTGCTGAACGTCTTCTTCTGGTGCCTCCTAAAGAAATAATGTCTCCTTTTGTGACTGCTCTTCCCAAGAGTCCTTGTTTGAATATGTTTGCGGATGCGCGTACAACTATGCCTTCTCTTGCAGGTGCGATTATGACTTTCTTTGCAGGCTCAACAGCTGCTTTTCTGACAGCGATTAATTCGCCGATTGATGTTTTGGCGTTTTTTCTTGACAATCCGTCCATTCGTATGATGTTTAAGCCGATGTCTCCTGGGTATGCTCTGTCGGCAATTGCTACGGTCTTCCTGGTTCCTTCGATTTCAACTATGTCTCCTGGTCTGACATCTATTTCTCTCATGAAACCGCTGTCTACTCTGACTATTCCTTTGTTTACGTCGTCTTGAATTGCTTCCGCGACTTTTAGTTTGATGTCTGCCATCCCTTTAACCCATTATAGCGCTGCATTTACTCCTTTAAAAGTTTTTCCTAAATAGTGAAGAAAAATTACTTTACTTGTATTTTTGGCAGTGGTATTGGCGGAGGAAGGTTTACTTCTCTTGACAATATCATTGCTTCAACATTGCATCTTGCAAGTACTGTGTTGAGAATGTTTGACATGGTTTCTTTTGGTATTTTTTTGTCCTTTTTCCAGCCGTCTGCGATTTCCTTGACGGTTTCAGGTTTTTCAAAGAAGGTGATGAATCCGGTGAGTGTTATGTCTGCGATCTTTGGTTCGTATTTTGCCGTAAACTCGAAATGAAACTTTAGGGCATTCTGTTTGCTTGTGCCCATTATCATGTCTGTCTTTTCTACGTCCTTTAAAGCGACATTGTTGTTTACTTGGATTTTGCCTTTAACTGGAGCAAACTTTTCTACAACAATTTTGCTGAACTGCATTCCGACTATTGGCATAATCCCAAAGGAGCAACAAGTCTTTTATATAGTTTGCTATTTTACAGTGCAACAAAGAGGCGAAAAATGGCATTTATACCTGCAGAGCTGGCGCACCCGCTCTTGTTTAATGGCATTGTTCTTATTGCGAGCCTGATACTTCTTTTTAAAAGCGCAGACCTGCTGGTTTACGGTATTTCTAATTATGCCAAAAGGCTTGGTTTGAGTGATGCTTTGATTGGTCTTGTTGTTGTTGCAATGGCTGCTTCTGCTCCTGAAATCATCAGTTCGCTTACCGGTTTCCTTTCTGGGCAGGAAAACATTGGAATGGGCACGATTTTTGGCACCAATATGGTGCATGCCGCGCTTGCTCTTGGCATTCTTTGTTTTTTGGGCAAAAAAATAGAGTTGGAGCCGAACATTTTCACGAAAAGGCGTTTCATTATGTGGGTGGCATTGATGCTGCCGTTTGTTTTGGCTTTTGATGGAGAGCTTAGCAGGTCTGATGGAGTGATTCTTGTGGGTGCTTTCATCGCTTACCTTTTTGCGTTGTGGAAGCTTGAAGGAACTCTTGGAAAAATCAAGAAGAATGTCGAGCTTAAGACGATCTGGAGAGATGTTTTTATTTTTCTCGGATGTTTTGCGGCTTTGATGCTGTCGGGTAGGTGGCTGGTTTTTAGTTCTGTGCAGATAGCAAATTACTTCAACTTGCCTGCATACTTCATCGCATTGACAGTTATCGGAGTGGGAACAACATTGCCGGACTTGGCTGTTGAGCTGAGATCGTTGTTCAGGGCGCGTGCAAGCATTGGGCTTGGTGATTTGTTTGGCTCGCTGGTTATTGAGTTGTTGCTTTTTTTCGGAATAGTTGCGCTCATAAAACCAATAGTTATCCCGTTGAATCAGGTTTTGTCAACAATGTTGTTCCTTGTTGCTGCCATAACGTTAATCATGTTCTGGATGAATAAGAAAGAGCTGACTTGGAAGCACGGGCTTGTGCTGGTTGGGCTTTACGCTTTATTCTTGGCTGCAGAGATTTACAAAATGCTTTAAATAATACCTCTGCAAGACTTCTGTGAATGATACTTACAGATGCTCATTGCCATTTGAATCATGATTTGTATAAGCCTGAATTAGATGCTTTGCTGGAAAGGTCAAAAGCAGCAGGTGTTAAGGCAATTATTTGTTCTGGCGTTAATATTCCTACAAACAGGGAGGCTTTGGCGCTTGCTAAAAAATACGCTCCTTTAGTCAGATGTTCTCTTGGTATTTATCCTGTTGATGCTTTGGGATTGGGTGCTGATGAGATTGGTCTTGCGCGTCAGGTGCATCCGATTGATATGGATGATGAGTTGAAGTTTATTAGGGAGAACAAGGACAATATTGTTGGTATAGGAGAGGCAGGATTGGACTTCCATTGGGTCAAGGACGAGCAATTGAGGGAGAAGGAAAAAGAAAACTTTGCAAAAGTAATTAAGTTGGCAGAGGACATCAAAAAACCGCTTATCGTTCACACAAGAGAGGCAGAAGCAGAATGTATTGAGCTGCTTCAGAGCAGCAGCGTAAAGACTGTGGTGCTTCATTGTTTTATGGCAAGAAAGCACGTTGTCAAAAAGGCAGTTGACCTTGGATATTATTTCTCGATACCTGCAATAATCCAGAAGCTTCAGCATTTTAGGATGGTTGCGGAGATGGCGAACATCAATCAGTTGTTGTCTGAGACAGATGGTCCCTGGCTTTCTCCGATTCCTGGCAAGCCTAATGAGCCTGCTAATGTCATTTACACTATAAGGAATATCGCTCAAGTCAAAAGCTTCACAGAGGAAGAGGTTGCGAATAATTTGTGGCTTAATTTCCAAAGAGTGTTTGGTTAGAACAGTTTTCCGCCTTGGTAGTTAGATTCTTTCTGCTGTTCGTAATGTCCCTCGCCTGTAAGCTCTGTAAAAGACAATTGTGCAAATCTGCTTCCGAGTTCTATCTGGCTGTCTGTGAATGGCAGTAGCATGAACGTCAGGAATCCTTTGTATCCTGCTTCGACAAATGTAGAGCCAAGCAGTGATTGCGTCAATCTGAAGAGGGAGGTTCTTGCTGCAATGTGGCTCATCAAATTTTGTGGAGTGTTGAGTTCTTCGCAGGTCAGGACAAGGTATGGCTTTAATTTTTCAAGTTTTACAACGCCTGAATCAACTACGTGCATTTCTTTTAGTTCGTATCCTTTCAGGCGCTCTTCAAATCCTTTCAGGACTACTGCGCTTCCGAGTTTTGGTGCAAGGTTGTCTGCTTTGGAAACTGCCAGTCTTCCGCCGTCAACAATTTCAACAATCGCTGCCAGGCGTACATCTACGCCATTAGGCGTTAATTGTGCATCAATATCTGCATAATTAGTTAGCAAGTTCTTCTCAACAATCAGTTTTTTCAGGACGTCTTTGCTTAGGTGCATATCAAAAGGGAAACTGGCAAAACCTTTTAAAGTCTTCTATGGGGGGAAACATACGCGGACCCGTGGTCTAGTGGTTATGACACGTCCTTCACAGGGACGGAATCCCCGGTTCGAACCCGGGCGGGTCCATTTATTTTTTTCTAAATTGTACCGCTCTAGTTCTTTAGGCATCTTTACTACTTGAGACCATCGAGTATTGTTTCTAAATCCGATCTCTTCCAAGAATTTTCGAATTTCTGCATGCCTCATCATTATTATTCTATACATCATTATTCTGA
>JAPLZR010000112.1 GCA_026394935.1 Candidatus Woesearchaeota archaeon | reverse complement strand
ATGTAGCAGGCGTAACAGAAGTCACAATACGAAATCGCTACAAAGAACTTCTAGAAAAACTCGAACTAGAGAAAGAACTCAAGAAACAAAAGAAAAGAAAGCGCTAAGCCAACTGCTCTTTTCTCTTAGACAACTCAGTCTGCAACTTCTTCAGAACTTCATACGGAGAGCTGACGTAATTGAACCTGTCATACTTTGACTGAATAGAAGAAGTCTTTCCAGAACTAACAGTTTCAATCTCTCCAGTAAAAATCTTAACAGTGCCCACCTTGAAAATCACTCCCAAAATACCAACATCAACAGAAACATTCTGCATCCTATCATAATCAACAGACTTGAAATCCCTGCCAATAATACCTGACTGGATAATCGCTCTCTTGTTAGTAATGGCATAATGCGTTCTTGAATAAGACATATTCGCCAAAACGATTCCAAAAACAAGAATAACAATTCCTGCTCCAAAACCCAAAAGAACAGATTTCAGATAGATGCCAGCAAATACTGCAACCATAGCACCTGCAACAAGGCTTGCGAAAAGAGTGCTAACAATATAAGGAGTAAATTCCGGCTTGCCATCATAGATTACTTTCTCATTCGGCTCCAAAATATTCGGGATTTCGTTCATAGACCCTTCGTAGAAGTGGTGGTTAATAAATGTTTTTCTCAAACTCTTTTAACGCAACCCTGAATGTTGGCGCGAACTCGTCTGGATTCTTTTCAATCATATCTTTTATTTCCTCCATGGAAAAAGCCTTAACAAACTGGACTTCTGACAGGTCCAGCTTCAAATTATCAGGCAAAGGCGCATCTGTTGTAAAAATAGTGAACAAAGCCTCAAACTCAACATTGTAATGAAAAGAAGCAACTTTCCTAACAGGCACTTCAACGCCAACCTCTTCACGCATCTCTCTTTTGGCAGCATCCTCAAAAGATTCGTTCTCATTAACCTTGCCGCCAATCGCGCAAACCCAAGTATCCGGAAAAGGCAGTTTATTTTTAGCCCTGCGGGAAAATAAAAACTTATTATCAGAAGCAACCGGAATAATCAGCGAACAACGAATCATAAACGAAAGAACACCCTGTCAAATTCTTTAATCTTTCCATAATACTCAAGAATAAATTTTAATTGTATCCTGAAATAGCGAAAATTATTTACACACTAGAGCATATAACATACTTATGACGGATTACGAGATACTCGCCAATGCATTAAAAGTGCCAGCTTTACCTATTACAATATTGGGTCCCGCAGAGGCGCGAGAACAATTGGCAAATCTTGGAGTGAAATATATTAGCGAATGGAGACACGTTGTTGGACTGGTGAGATACGAATATCGTCCACACGGCAACGAAGGAGAACCACTTAAAGCCTTGTACAATAGAGGAATAAGAGGCGGGAATCCTTGGCTGACCAACGTGCTGTCAAGAGAAGATCTTGAAGCTATTGTGCTGAAAGAAAAGTGCGTGCATTAGCGAGCATAAAAAACACTTTCTTTAATTTTTTCATCACCAAAATGAACGATTGACTTCATTTTGCCCTCAAATGCGGTCTGTTCAGGTATTTCTTAACAAGCTCTGGATTCCATATCCAGCCAATTTTGCCTTCTCTATCAATGGCTATCTTGTTTATGCTTTCCAGATAGTCCAGAATGACCAAAAACGTCTGCCACATGACCTTTCTTGGAAGGTTTTTCCACAATTCTGTCCGATTGTATTCACCGCTGTGCTCTTCAATAGTTTTTTCTACCATCAGGACAGTATCTAACGTGGGCGACCTTACAAACGGATTTTCAAGTATTTGGCTCATTTCTATTAATATATCAATTGATATATTTAAATGTTTTGGTTAATTAAGAGCCAAACTTGTTTATTTTTCTGTCACCTATCTAGCATCGCAATTATTCTCTGCAAACTCTGCCTTGAAGGACTCCTGCTGTAATTCCTTGCAAGCTCAATCCACACCTTCTTTTTCTTCTTAGAGAAATTATTGCAGACAAACTCGCAGAACTGGGTAACATTATGAGCTTCCTCAACCTTTCTCGCACGCTCGAAATCGATTAAAGTAACTTTATTACCTTTAATGATAACATGCTTGAAAGGACGCGTCATCTCCTCTTTGTTAACGTGCAAAAGGTCTAACTGGAAACACTGCTCAAAAACTTTTTTACAGATTAACTTGACGTTTTTTGCTTTAAGACAATGCTTCAGATATTTGCCCTCGACAAATTCATAGACGAGATAGTTAGGAGAATGGAACAAATATTTAGGACCAAGACCGTGCATGTTAAGCTCCTTCAGCATCCTTGCTTCCCTAACAACAGTCTCTGTGGCAGTGCTCTCAGGATGCTTAATCTTCACCGCAACCTTCCTGCCCTTGTACCTGCCTGTAAAAACCAAACCACGCTTGCCCTTTGCAAAGAATTTAATGCTGCAGACACCCTTCTTCTCCAACTGATTAAGAATAATGCCTCTTTTAATCAAATAAACAAAAATGTCCTCAAAAAACATATGAGTCCTGCCAATTTCTTTGCCAGTTAACAAATTATTCTGCAAAACATTATGCACTTCAGGAGTCAAACTGGAAAAAACAAGCAAAACAATACCGTCAGGCTTCAAAAAATTGTTAACCTGGTCGAGAAAACGCTCAATAGTCTCGTGACCACGCTTACCACCCTCTACTGTGATATCACGGACTTTATGGTCCTGCGGAAGATACGGAGGATTAAAAATGATAGTGTCAAAATAATGCAAATATTTTTTTTTCTTAAACGGAGAAAACAAATCACCAACAAGCCAATTTATTTTTTTATGATGACGATGGTCAGCAGTCTTTCTCGCATAAGCAATAGCTTTCTTATCAATATCAACACCAAATATTTTAGTTGTTTTCCCACTATGCGCTGCTTCTATTGACTGAATACCAGAA
>JAPLZR010000101.1 GCA_026394935.1 Candidatus Woesearchaeota archaeon | reverse complement strand
GCTCTGCAGTCAACAGAGCAAGCCCCGCTAAGCGGGGTAAAGAGGAATTCCCGCCACTTTTTGAAGTTGCCAATTTTTTAATCTGCTTTTAGCTGTCGGACTTCAAAGCTGTAGTCCATAAGCTGTTAGCTGATAGCTATTCTTTTGAAGTTTTTGATTAAATGTTTTTCATATTTTTCCACAAACTCATATACTTTTTTTCTGGAGTCCGGATTTATTATCGTGTCCAGGAGTGTTTCTGCTGTTGCATATACTGCGCTTGTTCTGTATTCTTTGGGTGTTTGTGAAGCCGCTTCCAGCACGTTCATGAATTCTGTTTCTTCCCTGTATTGTTTCAGCACCTGCAGGCAGTCATCAAGCGTGTTCAGAACTGAAGTGAGTTCTGCAGTCTTGAGCGCTTGTCCGATTCTTTCTTTGCCTTCTTTTATCGTGCTTCCGAATCGTTTGTACCATTCCCGTGTTGTTCTTATCGCGTTCATTTCTTCCAAGTGGCGTTCTGTTGAGTAATCAAATTCAGGGCACATTGCGTATTCCACGCCGTCCATTTCTATTGCGTCTTCAAGGTCTACGAGCTGGTCTCCGAAGGCCACTTTTCCGCTTACTACAGTTTCCAGAAATTCAAGTCTTTCATGATCTTCGTTTTCCTTTGTCTTGAAAATAGCCCTGTATATTGTCTCCAGTTCCATCGTTCTGGCGTTTAAGATGCCTGTTTAAATGCCTTTTCCCTGAAAAACCGAATTGTAACTACCATAGGAGGACTACAAACCGAAAGATTTAAATATGGATAATTTAACCTATATTTCAGAGTAAATGGGGTGTGTGCGCTTATGGCTGAAAAGTTTAGTTTTGGAAAGCTGAAGGATATGCAGTATCAGGTTGCCCAGCAGGCTGTTCTAGAAGATGGCATAACACCTGAGGAAATAAAGTACATTGCCGGCTTTGATGTTGCCTATCAGGGCGACAAGTGTTTTTGTGCTGCTGTTGTTCTTGACTACAAGACCTTGCAGGTTGTTGAGAAAAAAGTTGTTGTTACCAAGGTTCCTATGAATTATGTTCCTGGTTTTCTTGCTTTCCGTGAAGGTCCTCCTATTTGTCAGGCTTATTACGATCTCGAGTACGAGCCTGACGTTATTTTGGTTGACGGTCATGGTATTGCTCATCCTGTAAGGTCTGGTCTTGCTGTTTTTGTTGGTGTTGAGCTTGGCAAGCCTTGTATTGGTGTTGCTAAAGGATTGCTTGTCGGTGAAGCCAAAGATGATGACATTGTTCTTGAGGGCGAAATTGTTGGAAAGCTTGTCAAGACCAAGGTGTATGCCAACCCGTTATACGTTTCTCCTGGCAACATGATTTCAATAGAGACTGCGGCAGAAATAGTCAAACATTGTGTTGTTCCTCCTCATAAGATGCCTGAGCCTTTGCATATGGCTCACAGGTTTGCTGATAAGAGTTTGAAAGAAAAAGAAGAAATAAAAGAATAAATTTATTCTTGCGGAGCTTCTTCAGCGTGGACTGTTGTCATGTGCTTGCTTCTGTATATGCTTG
>JAPLZR010000073.1 GCA_026394935.1 Candidatus Woesearchaeota archaeon | reverse complement strand
ACAACTAATATCACAAGGACTAAAAGACGGAAGAAAAAGAGCACTGTTCGTACTAATTAATTTCTTAACATCCATCGGATGGAGCTACGAAATGACAGAGAAATATCTTGCAGAATGGAACAAGAAAAACGGAGAACCACTAAGAGAAGTACTGGTGCAGGGACAATTAAGGTATCACAAAATGATGAAGAAAAAAATACTTCCTCCGAATTGTGATAATAAAGCGTACATGGCTGATTTGGGGGTGTGCAAGCCGGATGCAATACTAATAATCTTAATTCTAGCAAAAACGACGATAGCACAAGACGCGTGCAACAACGAATACAATACGCCAAGTATATCATTAACCGCTCCACCCGCCATTGCTTACGTCAGTCCGACTGATTCAGGTGGTAGCAATTATAACAATTGGGCTGCAGAATTCAACTCAACAACTGAAGTAGTTGTAACAGCAGGAACAACTCCTTGCGAAGCAACCAGCCCATTCGGCTCAATTGCGTGGGACGTAACAGACCCGGGAACAGATGCAGGACAAGTAGAGTACACATATGATGGTCTTGTAGCAGTAGCTGGATGGGAACCTGGCGCGTTTGCACACACGGCGAACTTACACGTTAACTTTTACACCACAGACGGAACAGTAGTATCAACATTCGAAATCACTTACCCTGATCGTTTTGGTGAATTTACCATGACGAAATCTGGCGATGAGGCTGGCGGAATTTTCTTGGCAGTAACTGACGGTCCAAACGTTTACGTGCACCTCATTGATTCAACAGGAGAATTATGGCAAAACGCATCCACAGTTGATGATGCTAGTTTTAGCAATCCAGTAATTTTTTCAGACAATAACGGAGTTGAGGTTGTATTTAAGGACAGCACAAACTATCGTCTTTATGACTTAAGCTTTCAAATTAGCGGAACCCCTGACAAAATCCAGTATTATGCCGGTCCAGCTGACTTTACTCCACTCGCTCTTTATAGAGACTACGCAGAAACAGGATATATAACCTTATGGAACGATCTTGGTGGAGGCGACCCCCAATACCCGCTAATATTGTTAAGCGTAACTGATAGCGGAGGTCACATCTATGATAGAGTAATGTCATCAGCCAATATGCAGGCGTGGATTGGAAACTACATACCAAAGATAATTCCATTCAACAGCGACTACGTGTGCTTTGGCGCAGAATTCACAGCCGTTGGAGAAGGCAACCCCACTAACAAAATATTCTGCGTGAACCAAACAGACGGAGTTGTAGATAAAGAAATAGACTTCGACACTACAGAGATGCCAAACGACATTGCAGCAAGCACTGACACCCTCTACGTTGCAGGAAGGGGCGATACTGGTTATGGTTCTGTCGCATCATTAGATTATGATAACTCAGCGACAAACTGGAATTACAACTACGAGAGCGATGATGAAAATTTCAAGTATGATGCAATCGCGCTAGGAACTACAAAAATAGGACTGACAGGCCATTCGTCACAAAACAGTTTTTACGCAACACTTCTAGACCTCGCAACAGGAAGCAACCTGGAAACTGACATAATCATAATAGAAGGCCACGGTAACCCTTGGGAAATGATCGAGACAGACATAACGTCTTATTTTGATTGGGAAGCTTTTGAAACCACAAACGATTTCTTTATTACAGGATATGACAAATATAACGCACTGAGCGGTTACACAGGCAGGCTAAACGGAGACCCAACCCCTTCAGGCACAGTGCCAGAGTTCAGCATCACAACATTACTAATAGCACTGCTGATTGCCGGCGGACTATTGCTCGTGGTAAGAAGAAAACGCTGACCACCCTTTTTTTCAATTTATTTTTTCTATTCTTAACAGATAGCAACGACGAATTGTGATTCGTCGAGGTTTCAGAATGACGACATTCCGCAACCTTTATAAATAACCCCTATTGAGGCAAGAATACTGACGAGCCTGAGAAGGAAATCCCAGTACAGTCGGTGCAAAGTGCACTACTTCTCACAGGGTTTTCGCAAAAGGCTAAGTCGGAAATGACACGGTAAAGGGCATCGTGTTTTGCAAAGAAAATCTCACAGAGAAGAGTCTATGCCAAGAATAAGACAGCCAAGAAAAGGAAGCATGGAATACTGGCCGCGAAAGCGCGCGCTAGACATAGTTGCAAGAATAAGAACCTGGACGCCAAGCAAAGAAACAAAACTCATCGGCTTTGCAGCATACAAAGTCGGAATGACACACCTAATCGTCAACGACAACAGAATGACCTCGCTAACAAAAGGCGAAGACATACAAATGCCGGTCACAATCCTCGAATGCCCGCCACTCAAAATCGCTTCAATCATCATATACAGAAAAGACGCTTACGGCCTGCACAGCACAGGACAAATCAACGCAGAAAAACTCGAAAAAGAAACAACACGAAAAATAATAGCGCAAAAAAAACCAATAAAACAGCCAGACACGAAAAACATGGCAGAAGTAAGAGTGCTAGCATACACCCAGCCAAAACTAACCTCGATAGGCAAGAAAAAACCAGAATTCTTCGAACTCGGCATAGGCGGAACAAAACCAGAAGAAAAACTAGCATTCGCACAAGGACTCCTCGGAAAAGAAATCAAGATAACAGATGTTTTCACAGAAGGACAACTCGTAGACACAACATCAATCACAAAAGGAAAAGGACTCCAAGGACCAATGAAAAGATTCGGACTAAGCAAAAGATCACACAAAAGCCAGAAAGGAAAAAGAGGACCAGGAAGCCTCGGACCATGGCACGGACCAAGAACATACAGAGTAGCGCACCAAGGACAAATGGGCTTCCAGCAAAGAGTAGACAGAAACAAACAAATCATAAAAATCAGCGACGACACAACAAAAATCAACGTAAAAGGCGGATTCATACGATACGGATTCATCAAAAACCAATACATCCTAATCAAAGGCAGCATAAACGGAGCGCACAAAAGACTAATCACACTGACACTGCCAAGACTAATCATAACAAAACTGCCAAAAGAACCACCACAAATAGTATACACAAGCACGAGCTCAAAAAACTAAAATGGAACTAAAAATACTCAACACGGAAAACAAGGAAACCGGAAAACAAAAACTACCAGTACAGTTCGAAGAAGAAATAAGACCGGACCTGATAAAACGAGCAGTGGAAGCAATACAAAGCCACCAAAAACAAGCATACGGCTCAGACCCGAGAGCAGGAAAAAAACAAGCAGCAAAACTAAGCAGAAGAAGAAGAGACTACAAAGGAGCATACGGCAAAGGACTCGGCAGAATGCCCAGAAAAACACTCACGCGAAGAGGAGAGCAAATGATCTGGGTAGGAGCATTCGCGCCAGGAACAGTAAAAGGAAGAAGAGCATTCCCGCCAACAGCAGAACACATAATCGCACAAAAAATCAACCACAAAGAAAGAAAAAAAGCAACAAGAAGCGCAATGGCAGCAACAATGGACAAAGAAACAGTTGCGTTAAGAGGACACAAAACACCGGCAAACTACCCATTCATAATCTCAACAGACATTGAAAAAGTAACAAAAACCAGCGAACTGGCGAAAATATTCGAAACACTAGGACTGAACGAAGAACTAGAACGAGCAGAAGAAAAGAAAGTGCGATCAGGCGTAGGAAAACTCAGAGGAAGAAAGTACAGAAAAACAAAAGGACCACTGCTGGTAGTAAGCGGAAAATGCAACGTGCTAAACGCAGCAAAAAACATCCCAGGAGTGGACGTCATAGAAGTCGCAAGCATGAATGCAGAACTTCTCGCACCAGGAACCCACCCAGGAAGACTCACGATATTCACACAAGCAGCAATACAAAAACTAGACAAGGAGAAATTGTTCATATGATGGACGCATACATAGCAATCAAGTACCCGCTGGCAACTGAAAAAAGCATCAGACTCCTGGAATCAGAAAACAAGCTAGTCTTTGTAGTAAACAGAAAAGCAACAAAACAAGACATAAAGAACGCAATACAGGAATTGTTCAAAGCAAAAGTCACAGCAGTAAACACGCTAAACTCGGTAAGAGGAGAAAAAATAGCATACATCACACTCGCAAAAGAAACACCAGCAATAGACATCGCAACAACGCTGGGGATAATGTAAATGGGCAAGAATTTAATACAACAGGCAAGAGGAAAAGGCGGACCAACATACCGCGCGAAAAGCTTTGCATACGCAGGAGACGCAAAAATGCGAAGCGAGCCGGCAACATTGGTAAAAGGAAAAGTGACAGACATCATAAAATGCCCAGGACACACCGCACCACTCATTGAAGTAAAATACGAAGACGGAATAAACTGCCTAATGCCGGCACCAGAATTCATCAGAATAGGAGACGAAGTACAAACAGGACCAGGAGGAGCAGTAAACCCTGGAAACACGCTCACGCTCAGAGAAATACCAGAAGGAACACCAGTATTCAACATAGAATCGCAGCCAGGAGATGGAGGCAAATTCTGCAGAACAGGAGGAAGCGCCGCAAGAATACTGGCAAAAACGGAAAGCTACGCAACAATACAACTACCAAGCAAGAAAGAAAGACTGTTCAACCTCAAGTGCAGAGCCTGCATAGGAGTAATAGCAGGAGCAGGAAGACTGGAAAAACCAATGCTCAAAGCAGGAGTCCAACATTTCAGAAAGAGAATGACAAACAAGAGATGGCCGAACCCAAGCGCAGCAGCACAAAACGCAGTCGACCACCCATACGGAAACAAGAGAACAAGCAGAAAAGCAAAGAACAAATCAGTAGGACATTTCGCTCCACCAGGAAGAAAAGTAGGAAAACTGTGGCCAAGGCGCACAGGAAGGAAGAAGTGATAAAAAATGGTTAAAGAATTTATTTTCCACGGAAAAAGCGTGCAAGAAGTCACGAAGATGAGCATAGAAGAATTCGCAAAACTAGTCCCAGCACGAGAAAGACGCAAGATAAAACGCGGATTCACCGAAGTAGAGAAAAAACTCCTCGAAGACATAAGATCAAACCCGAAAGACATCAAAACACACGCGAGAGACATGATAGTCATACCAGAAATGATAGGAAAAACAATCAAAGTACACAACGGAAAAGAATGGACAATGGTCATAATAGAAGCAGAACTGCTCGGACACAGACTAGGAGAATTCGCGCAAACAAGAAGACAAGTCAAGCACAGCGCACCAGGAATCGGAGCAACCAGAAGCAGCGCATCGCTGTCGGTGAGATAAATGACGGCATACAGATACTCAACAAAAATCACAGAAAACTGCGCGAAAGCAGTAGGCGTCAGCCTGCCAATCTCACTCAAAAAAGGCACAATGGTATGCCAGGCAGTACGAGGAATGAACGTCCAAAAAGCAAAAAAACTGCTCGAAGACGCAATCAATCTCAAAAAAGCCATCCCCTTCACAAGATACAACCATAACGTAGCACACAAAGCAGGAATGGCAGGAGGCAGGTTCGCAGTAAAAACGTGCGAAGAAATATTAGACCTCCTAAAAAGCGCAGAAGCAAACGCGCAATTCAAAGGACTAAGCACTGGAAACCTCATAATAAGACACGCGAGCACACAAAAAGGGCCAACAACACAAAGATACGGCAGAAAACGCACAAAAACAAAACGAGCACACGTTGAATTTGTACTAGAAGAGGTCAAGAAATGATTGAGCGAAAATTCATCGCAGAAAAACTGAAAGAGTACAGAATACAGGAATTCATATCTGAAACGCTCAAAAACGTAGGCCACAGCCACACAAAACTAATGAGAACCCCCCTCGGAGAAAAAATAATCATCTATGCAAGCAGACCGGGACTGGTAGTAGGAAGAAAAGGAGAAAACATCAAAAAACTCACAAACACGCTCAAAAAGAAATTCGAACTCGAAAACCCGCAGATAGAAATCGCAGAAGTAGGAAACCCGAACCTCGACGCACAAATCGTGGCAGAAAGAATAGCAAGCACGATAGAACGCTTCGGAATAAACAAGTTCAAAGCAATCGGACACAAAAC
>JAPLZR010000022.1 GCA_026394935.1 Candidatus Woesearchaeota archaeon | reverse complement strand
TCGCAATAGCTATTGTAAGTTTTGGTGTTTGGTATTATTTTGGTCTGCCTGGTTTTGGTTTTAAGGCTTTTATTGCTGTTTTGATTATTGCTTGTCCTTGCGCTCTTGGTCTCGCTACTCCTACTGCGATCATGGTGGGTTCTGGGAAAGGTGCTGAGTTTGGTATTTTGTTCAAGAATGCTTCTGCTTTGCAGCGTTCAAGGGATTTGGATGTTGTTGTTTTTGATAAGACTGGGACTTTGACTGTTGGTAAGCCTGAGGTGACTGATATTGTGCCTGTGGGCAGTGCTAAGCCAGAGGGTATTTTGCAGTTGGCTGCTATTTTGGAGTTGCGTTCTGAGCATCCTTTGGCAGAGGCTATTTTGTCTGCTGCTAAAGCGAGAAAGTTTGCAGTTCCTGAGCCTTTTGGCTTTCAGTCTTTTTCCGGCAAGGGTGTTAGTGCGAAGTATAAGGGCAAGGTTTTGTTTTTGGGCAATCGTGCTTTGATGGATGAAAATAAGATTAATGTGAAGGGTGTTGATGTTGCTTCTCTTGAATCTCAGGGCAAGACTGTTGTTTTCTTGTCGTCTCAAAAGCAGTTGATTGGCGTGATTGCTGTTGCTGACAGGGTTAAGCCTTTTGCTAAGGAGGCTGTGCAGGAGCTTCATCGTCTTGGCAAGAGGGTTATGCTTATTACTGGTGATAATGAGCGTACTGCTTCAGCGATTGCTTCTCAGCTCGGCATTGATGACTTTATTTCCAATGTTCTTCCTGGTCAGAAGGCTTTGAAGATTAAGGATTTACAGTCTAAGGGCTTTAAGGTTGCAATGGTTGGTGATGGTGTTAATGATGCTCCTGCTTTGTCTCAGGCAGATGTCGGCATCGCTATTGGTTCGGGCACTGATGTTGCGATTGAGGCTGGAAGTGTTGTGCTTGTGAAGAATGATTTGCGGGATGTTGTGACTGTTATTTCTTTGAGCAGGTATACTATGTATAAGATTAGGCAGAACTTGTTTTGGGCTTTTGCGTACAATATAGTATTGATTCCTGTTGCTGCCGGCGTGTTGTATCCGTTTACTGGCTGGCTTCTCAGTCCTGTTATTGCCGGTGCTGCAATGGCGCTGAGCAGTGTGAGTGTTGTTGGCAACAGTTTGCTGATGAAATTCTACAAGCCTAAATTAACTGGCAAAGTGCCGATGCCGTAACCAGAACATTTATATATAAGTTTATACATCTAATTGTATAATAGTATATAGAAAAGGTGTTATTATGGCTGAATTGGAAATACTGCATTACCCTAACCTGAAGACAGTGCTTATGGTAGAAGAAGTGTTAAAAAAAGCTAATGCTCCTTTAAGTAGGGAAGAGCTTAAACAGAAACTGGACAAGCAAGTTATGCATCAGACTCTTAACGTAATTCTAAAATATTTGGAAGAAAGCGGCAAGATAATTGATGGCAGAAAAGGAATCGTCTGGATATACAACCCAAGCCCTAAATTGGACAGGGCCATTCAAGAGGGAATCGAAATATGAATTTTAAAGGCAAGCCGGTAAAAGTCATCATTACAGGGGATGCCAAAGAGCAATTTGAAGAATTAAACAATGTTGTTGGAAAGGAAATCCAGAAAGGCATAACAAGCAGCGATTATCAAACTTTGCTTAATTCCATAAAGCAGAAAATAGAATTGTTAAAGGCAAATCCCGAGTACGGCATACACATACCAAAAGATAGAATTCCTAAAGAGTACTCTATCAGATACGAAGTGAACAATTTATGGAAATCAAATCTTTCTGGAGCTTGGAGAATGATTTACAGAGGACTTTGAATAACCTATATTTTAGTCAAAGTCCTCTAAGAGAATTTTGACAATATTAATGGTAAATCAAAATTCTCTACACTATTCGCGGAAGCGAAGTTGATATCATCTCCTTGATTTTAGACATAATGAATCACCAAGATTATGAAAAAAAGTTTGGTTACAGGAAACAGTGAAATTCTACAAGCCTAAATTAACTGGCAAAGTGCCGATGCCGTAACAAACTTGCGACATTGTGAGTGCGAGAGAAGAGTTTTAAACATCACTCAGAAATCATGATTTCTGAGTTCCCAAGAATCTGAAGGATTCTTGCGACTTGTCGAAGACAAGGATTTATTAAATTGCTTCTGGAGTCGCGAGAACCGAAGGTTCTCGGGAACTCGGCAACCGGAGGTTGTCCGAGTCACGAACAAAAAGCAATTTGATCAAACCAACGCCGAACTTGTTCGGCGGGGTCTCAAAGAACTTCGTTCTTTGAAACTTTCTGAAAGTTTGGTAGAAACGCTTATAAAGAGGCAATTCTTTGATTCAGTAAAAGAGAGGTGTCATTATGGCAAAAAAAGAGGATAAGAAGAGTTTGATTAGGATAGGTATTCTTGCATCTGTTGCAATTATCATTATTGTATTGATTGTGAGATACTTCTTGCGATAGTTTTTTAAAGCACCCTTTTTTCTTTTTTTATAATATATATACAGGGGTGTTATCTATGATGTGGATTGTATGGATTGTTAGTGTTTTGTCTTTGGGTTTTGCTGTTTGGCTTATGAGGGATGTTTTGAGAAGGCCTCAGGGCACTCCTAAGATGCAGGAGATTTCTGGTCTTATCAGGATTGGCGCGAATGCTTATATGAAGCGCCAGTACGTTACTATTGCTGTTATTAGCATTGTTTTTGCTATAGCGATTTACGTTATTTATCGCTATATCGGGCAGGCTCAGCTTGGCTTGATTACCTCGCTTGGCTTCTTGTTTGGCGCGTTCTGTTCTGCTATTGCAGGTGTTATTGGAATGTGGATGGCTGTCAGGGCTAACGTTCGTGTTGCTGCTGGCGCTCAGAAGAGCATGAATGATGCTCTTGTTCCTGCTTTGCGTGGTGGTGCTGTTAGCGGTATTTTTATTGTTTCTTTGAGCTTGCTCGGCATTGCTGCTTTGTTTACCATTATGGGTATCTGGTTTGATATTAAGGAGATTCCCTTCTTGATTGTTGGTTATGGTTTCGGCGCTTCTTTTGTTGCCTTGTTTGCCCAGTTGGGCGGTGGTATTTACACTAAGGCAGCTGATGTTGGTGCTGACCTTGTCGGCAAGATTGAGAAGAACATTCCAGAGGACGATCCGAGAAACCCTGCTGTTATTGCTGACCTTGTTGGTGATAACGTGGGTGATTGTGCTGGTCGTGGTGCTGACTTGTTCGAGTCAACTGCTGCTGAGAACATTGGAGCTATGATTATTGGTGTTGCTTTGTTCCCTGTGTTTGGCTTGAACGGCATTTTGTTCCCGTTGATTGTCAGAAGTTTTGGCTTGCTTGCGAGCATTGTTGGAGTTATGGTTGTTCGCGTTAAGGAAAAGGCAAACCCGATGTGGGCTTTGACTAAGGGTTACCTTGTTACTTCCATTCTTGCAACTGTCGCGTTTTATTTCGTGACGATGAAAATGCTTGGCAATATTAATTTCTTTTATGCAGGCTTGGTTGGTATCGTGACGAGCATTTTGATTGTGCTTATTACGATGTACTACACTGAATCCGAGTACA
>JAPLZR010000042.1 GCA_026394935.1 Candidatus Woesearchaeota archaeon | reverse complement strand
AAAAGTTCCATTTGAATAAAAAGTATGAACACAATAATCACCATCAGTCGTTATATTACCGCCCAGAGCAGAACAAGTCGGAGGATCCCAACTCAAAATACAAGAAGAAACATTCTCATTCACAGTCACATTTATTGTCGAAAAATTCACACTGATCGTGCTTCCATTCGCAGGAGTTGGAAATGTGAAATTAATTACCGGCGCAGTTGACCCATCCAAAACCTGATAATTAGAATTAGCAACCGCAGCACCAGCATAACCGCTAAAACTCGTCACTTTAAATTCAACAAAATCACCACGATCACTAAAAGAAATATCCGTCACTTCCCAACCAGCACAAGCAAAAGCATCCAAATCAAAATCAGCACACCTCAAAATCTTGTCAACCCGACCCCTCTTCGGCAATTGAATAACAGCTTTTTCCACAGTCATAGACTCAACAGCCAAAACATCAGTTGTAATAGTCATACCTGTCGGCGAAGGCCCATCATAATAACCAGCCACTGACTTAAACTCAGCCCTCCCAGGATTAGTAATAACAACACCAGGCCGAGCAAAAGTTCTCTTAACCCCCTCAAACACTCTAACCTCCCTAATCAACCTTTCAAAACCAACAGAAATACTCCCTCCAGCAACAGTATTCTCGCCCTCATAAATAGGCAAAGTATCCGAAACCACTGATTCATTCACAACAGGCACCAAAGGCTCAGACAACGTCTCATTCACAACAAACACTGAAGTTTCATTCACAACAGGAACCAAAACCGACGGTTCAATAGCAGTCTCATTCACAACAAGAACCGAAGTCAAAGGCTTATAAAGAACAAACAACATAGAAAACAATACGATAAACCCAAAAACTACTAATAACACCACAACCCCTTTTTTCATAACCACACACGATTTAACAAAAACAGTATATAAATCTTACTATACCAAAAAAAATGTGGAAACGCGCCAGGAAAACACTCAAAACTCACTGAGGAACTCTTTATCTAACAGTTCAGTTACAGTTGTATTATGAACGAAGAAAACCTGAACAAAGAAACGTATAATGAAGACATAGAATCAAAAACACGAGCACAGAAAAACATCGAAAGACTGGATGAAGCCATAGAGCTGTATGAATCAGTCAAAAAAGAAAATTATGAAACTGCAGAAAAGTTTTCAAGAATATATCTAAAACTTGCCTGCGAAGCGGCAAGGCAGGGACTGGAGGCAATGTTAAACAACAGATACTCAAATGAGATGACTGAATTCTACATCCGCGAATACAGGCAGGCAATCGCTAAAGCGCAAAAAACAGTGCAGCCAAACACACAGGCCTGACGTTATTACTCAAAATTTCCTGAGGAACTCTTTATCTTACAGTGCAACTTTCCAAGATACATGAACGAAGCAGACGCATACTTACGTGAACTAGACGAAGAAATCTTTCAAAAAGACATACAGGAAAGAAAAAATGCTGAAAAAAACATAGCAAACCTTGAAAGGTGGACCAGGCTGTACACTGCAATAAAAGACGGAAACATAAGAAAAGCACAAAACCTCATAGAAAAAAGCCTTGATAAAGCATATGAAAAAGCAAGACTGCACTATAAAGAAATAGCTGAAGACCAGTCCACACCTGAGTTAAGGCAGGTGTACGGACCTGAATACCAAAAAGCCATAACGAGCGCTCAAAAAGCAAGATGCCCGGACTTGTTCTCTGATTCATAACTATTAAAAAGACAGCAAACAGACAGCAATCCATGAACAAAGCAAAACTACTCTTAATCGTGAACGTATCAGCGTTCATCGCACTATTGATATCAGCGGCAACCGGCATAATGATGTGGCTCGGAAGCAGAGGAATGAGAGACGTCCACGTATACGCAAGCCTGATATTTGTCGCAATAGTGCTTATTCACGTCCTGCTGCACTATTCGTGGATAAAGAACATGATTTTCAGATAAAACTTATTTTCTTTTTTTAGCCACTTCAGCATAAACCCCCTCTATCCTGCGGATGACCTCGCCAAGAGTGTTCGGAGTTCCATAACCCAAAAACTTATCCGAACCCCAATTATTTCTCTGAACACGACAGTGCTCAAGCCTTGCACCATCATCATGAGCGTAAATAGTATTCACGCACGTGCCGACAGGCATGCTGTTCGTCTTTCTAAAACCAGCACTCCTGATAGTCTCAACAACAAGCTCTTCAACAGGCAAAATTTTGCCATGATATACAAAACTACAGTTTACATCGCTGTTCATCTTCACTCACCACTTTTTTTATATTCGCAAGTTTATTTCCAAGAAAACAGGTTATATTAAAAGGTTGTTAAAAGACAAAAATATGAGAGTTAAACAGTTCTGGCAGGCTCAGGCTGTGCAGGCACCAGTTCAACACTTAAGCTGGCTTCGCTATATACGCCCTCCAAACTTTGAAGCGCAGGCGTTACAGTCGCTGGATTTCCGTACCCAACGTATTTATCAGAAAGCCATTCCTTTGCATCTTCATAACCAGTAAGAACGTGCGTAATCCTGCTACCGTCACCGTGGCTGAAAGTTTCTGATATGCCGTAAGGAATCATCGTTCTTGGCGCTTTTGTAAAGCCCGCTGATTCGAGCATCTTCTCAAGAGCCTTATCCATCCTTACAAGCGCAGTGAGCAAACAATGAAATGAGTTTGAACTTCTTTCAGCGCTTCTTTTCTCCAGGTCCTTTTTGAGATTAACCGTTCTTAACTCTAGAATAGCATTTTCACCCATTTAAATCACCTTAAAAAAAAGTAGTAGAACGAATTAATTTAAAAAAGTTCCGAAAACATTTAAATACAAAAGAAAAACTTGTTTCAAAAGGGTGATAACAATGATGTCAACAATACCAACAAAACTCGACAAAGTCAAAAAAGAAGACATAGACAAAGAAATACTAAGAACAGGAATAATCGCAGAATACGACGCAGTAAGCCTATACGAGCAAATGGCGGCCATGACAGACGACAAAAGATTAAAGACAATACTATTGGACATAGCAAAAGAAGAAAAAACACACGTCGGAGAATTCCAGGCAATGCTATTAAAACTGGACAAACAACAAGAACAAGAATTAGAAGAAGGCAAAAAAGAAGTAGACGAGAAAACATGAACTACGCCATAATCGTCTTATTTTTATTATTTGCGTGCAGTCCTGCGGCTGAGATGTGCAATGGCATGAGCTATCAGGAAGCACAACAAATAGCAAAAGCAGGAGACTGCAGCCAAGGAACGCTAAAAACAACACACTTCTGCAACGAAGGAACAAACACGTGGTGGATAGACCTCAACATTGAAAAAGAAGGATGCAATCCAACATGCGTCATTGATGCAACAACAAAAAAAGCAGAAATAAACTGGAGATGCACAGGACTGATACCGGAAAGATAGGAAATCTTTTTATATTCAATCTCAGATATCCCTGCGTATGAGCAAAAGAGGAGAGGCTGAAACCGCAATTGTTCTACTAGTACTAGCAATTGCAATCATCGGAGCAATCTTTGTTTTTATCCCGACCAGCACTGTTACAGGAATGAAAGCAAGAGAACCGCCAAGAGTCCTGCCGACAGTAGGACTGCCGATAGAAGACTGCAAACAAAGATGCATGGAAATTCCAAAAGCACAGGAAGAAATGCAAAAATGCTTCACATACTGTGAACAACAAGCAGGAGTTTTCACATCAGGAAGCTTTGCAGTAAGCAAACCAGCAGAATACGGCGGAAGCATAGCAGGAATTGCAAGAGAAACAAGAGCATTCCAAGCAGGAAGAGCATACTACCAATTACCAGAACAAGCCTGCTACACCTGCAATTGTTTGAAACAAGGAATAACCGCGGCAGACAGAGACGCAGCAGAAAAAGTCTGCACAGACAACTGCGGCGGACAAATAACAACTGTAGTAGTCGGTCAGTGCTAATTGCTCCAATTGGGTCTAAAACACAATTGGAGGCTTAAAAAAACCCAAATTGCCATCATTGGTTTTTTTATTACTCTTTTTCCTTCTTAGAAGCAGTCTTAGTAATTTCTACACGACCCTTAACAGTCTTAATAACAACATCATCCCCTTCCTTAATCTTAGAAGACATAGTAACAACCTCAGGCAAAAGCATCCTGTTGCCACGGAAGTCCATAGAACCCTCAATCTCCTGAACAGTGCCAAGCTCCTTCAAAATCTCCTCCTTACCCTTATCCCTAAAAGCCTTAGTCTGCTTAAACAAGAACTCAGCAAGAATAGAAGCAACATTAATCTTAGTAACCTTAGTAATGCCCTGCAATCCAGGAGACAAATTAATACCATCAGTCTCAATATACTCCTGAATCAAGAAAGGCTGTCTCAACAACGCAAGAGCATCAATCATAGAACTCGCGCTCTCAGGACTGTCAGCAAGCATAACACCCTTGCCATGAGTGCCGGCAGGCAGTTTCATAATAACAGGAAAAGGAATCTTCTTGATAATCTTCTTACCAGCATCAGCAGTAGAAGCGATATACGTTGTAGGCTGAGGAACACCAAACTCCTGAAACTTCAAATGAGTCAAAACCTTATCATGACCAATAGTATAACTGCCAGGCTTTAACGGCATATAAGTATCCTTTTGAAGCAAAGTAGTCAAAGCACGCAAAAGAACAGCATACCTGAAACTGCCCTTAGCGTAAATACAGTCATACTTAGGCAAAGGCTTGCCCTTATAAAGAATCTCGGCCTTTTTCTGACCCAAAGAAACCTCCAACTCCTGAATGTCAATATGGTCAACAACATCAAAAAACTTTTTCAACTCATCAACAAGCCATTTTGACGAAATACTACCCAACGAGATAATTGCTGCTTTCATCTAACTTCCTTCGAAGGGTCAATCAAGAAACCCCTCTTTAAAATGTTTTGCCCAATCAACACCTCATACTTCATATGCTCACGCTCAGCAACAGTAAACTCTGCCTCCATCGCCTGACCCGCAATAAGAATCTCAGCAGTAACAACCGGTCTATAACGAACACCATGAGCACTCTTAACCTTTGCGTGCTTCAACTCAGGACCCAAATCAAGCTCTTTAGCCAAACACTTGTCAATACTGCTCTTAGTAGCACCAGTATCAACCCTTGCAATCACTTCTTTTTTTCCATTTTTTCCAAAAATAACAACTCTCGTTGTTAATCCAATGGTTGTTTTCATAACTTCCCCATGAACGGGAAAAACAAAACATCCCGAATACTAGGATTGTTAGTCAAAATCATAATCATACGGTCAATACCAATACCAATACCGCCAGTAGGAGGCATGCCAACCTCAATAGCCTGCACGAAATCCTCATCCATAGGATGAGCTTCCTCACTGCCAGCCCTTAACTGGCTAGCCTGATCTTCCAGCAATTTTCTCTGCAAAACAGGATCATTAAGCTCAGAATACGCATTAGCAATCTCCATGCCAGCAATAAACGGCTCAAAACGCTCAATAAAATGCTCTTTCAAATGAGGCTCCCTGCAAGGCTTGCACAAAGGAGTGCTCTCAATAGGATGATGAGTGATTAAAGTCGGCTGGACAAGCTTATCCTCAACAAACTCCTCAAACATAGCCTGAATCAAATGACCCTTCGTAGGATTCTGCATGACTTCAATAGCGTGCTCAGTGCAAAGCTTATTCATATCATCCATAGTCAGCTTGTCAGCATCAATCCCTGCGAATTTTTTTAACGCTTCAACCATAGTATATTCCTGCCAAGGCTTCTTCACATCAATAATCTGACCCTGATATTCAAACTTAGTAGAACCATGAATAGCTTTAGCAGAAGCAACATACAAGTCCATAACAAGCTCCTTCATATCATTAAAATCACCATACGTCTGATAAACCTCAACCTGAGTAAACTCAGGATTATGAGAACGATCAATATCCTCATTACGGAAATCCCTTGCAAACTCGTAAATTTTTTCGAAACCGCCAACAAGCAAACGCTTCAAATACAATTCATTTGAAATTCTTAAGAAAACATCCATCTTCAAAGAATTCAAATGAGTCCTGAAAGGCTTAGCACTCGCACCGCCATAAATCGGCTGGATAACAGGAGTATCAACCTCCAAGAAACCCTTCTCGTTCAAAGTCTTCCTTATACAATCAATAATCTTAGTGCGCCTGATGAACGTCTCCTTAACCCCGGGATTCATAATCAAGTCCAAATGACGCTTCCTGTAACGCTGTTCAACATCCGTCAAACCATGCCACTTCTCAGGCAAAGGCCTCAACGACTTGCACAACATCTCAAAATTCTTAGCCCAAACACTAATTTCACCTGTTTTCGTCTTAAAAACAATGCCTTCAACACCAATAAAATCACCCATATCAAAAAGCTTCAAATGATCATACGTCTTCAAATCATCAAACTTAAAGTAAGCCTGAATCTTTCCGAACTGGTCCAAAATGTGCATAAAAGTCGCCTTGCCCATACGCCTCAACGCAACAATCCTTCCGGCTATTTTCACAGAATCTTCAGTCCTCTGCTCAACAGCAAGAGACTTATACTTTTCAAGAAGCTCAGCAGACTTATGAGAAGGCGAGTACTTGTAAGGATACGGGTTAATGCCTAACTTCAGCAAATCATCCCTTTTACGCCTGCGCTCAGCAATAAGCTCCTCTTCAGTCGGCATACATGATAATATCAGAAAGAGGTTTTTAAAGGTTATGCTGTTTGTTTTTTAACAGTGAAATAGCAAACCTTTATATTAAATAGAAAAATTTCTACTAAAGAGGGGTTAAAAATGGAACTTGACCACGTCTGGTTTGACTGCAACGGAACTCTTTATGCCTTAACGCCAGACATAACTGCCAGAAGAGATAATCATGTATGCTCAAAAATTTCTGCTTTATTAAAAAGACCGGAGAGTGAAGTGAGGACCAGGTTCCAGCAGGGCAGAAAAGAATATGGAACCAGGCTGTCCTCAATAAAAAACATGTTCGGCCTTTCAGCTTTGGATGCTTCAGATATTGCCCAAGGCGCAGATATTACTGACTTGCTTAATCCAGACCCATTACTTAATGAGGCTCTTATTTGTTTAAAGCAGAAAAATCTCGATATAAGCATATACACAAATGATTCAAGACCTGAACTATTCGCTGTCCTTTCCAAGCTTGGCGTGGATTTAACAATGTTCAAGTACATGATGACCAATGAAGAAGGCGGTGGAAAGCCGTCAGGATTTGATGAAGTCATAGTAAGATCCAAGTGTGATCCATTTGAACTGATGTTTGTAGGCGACAGTGAAAGAGCAGACATCGCGCCAGCAAGAAGACTAGGTATGAACACCCTGCTTGTAGGCGCTGAAGCTCTCGGCATAGAACGCGACATAGAACATGATGAAAAGTTTGGCACGTATCATTTCAGAAGAAAGGCGGTTTATGAAGTGGTATCTGTTGTCGAGTCATTGGGCAATCTGGGATTTAAATTTTCCTGATGGCGCTTGAGATAATAATCGAGATCAACGCCGTGAATTGCTTCATACGTTCTTAATTCTTCAATCTGGCTTTTTGCTCTTGGTATTTTTTCTTCCAAAGTCTCCCAACTGCCTCTGCCGAGAGACATTCTTTGACTGATAAGTCTTCTTGTTCCGGGAGGCAGGCTAGCAACGTATAGAAGATGCTGCGCTTCAATTGCATCCGTGTCCTTGCCAGTATCGTGGTCTACCATCATATTAAAAGTTCAAAGACACCCCTTTATAAATCTATGTTTCAACGGCTATAAAGCCTGTTTGATACACTAGACAAGCAGGATTTCGATTCCATTTCCATTATAGAATTTATCACAGACACTTTTTCTTTTAGTGCAGAAAGTTCTTTGCTGCCCTCTGGTTTTTGCTCCTCAATAGAGAGCTGGTCGCCAAGGAATTTTTTCATACGACTCCAGCTTCTGTGATAATTGCTGTTTCGCTCAGCCACGCACGCTTTATATTCAGCGTGATCTTCAATGAAGCCGGACAATTCTTTGATTGAGCTATCAAATTTTTCCAGATAATCCGGTATTGATGCAACAGGAACATTTCGGCACCCTGGCTTTTCAGACGCTGCAAGGAAGAAAAGCTCCACATTTTTTGCAGAATAGACGCCGGTATCCAGGCGCACTTTAACAAGCCCGATAAGCTCTTCAATTTCGCTTCTCTCAAGAGAATGAACTCTTTCTGCAAAATACTCACCCATCGCTATCGTAACATTTGATGGAAGATTGACTGCGCGAAGATCGTTATACAATTCCACAGAACTTTCCAAATCCAAAACAGCACATACCCTGTCAAAAATTCTTGAAATCTGCGCCAGGTTTATCCTTTCCTGGTCCTCATACCTGCGTATTATCTTGCATTCGAGAATCGACCTTCTTAGACTATATGCTGCTTCTTCGGGTTCCTGGCGCGCCATATCAGCATCCAATTTTTTCTCCAAGTCCGCAATCATTTCATTCCAATCGCCGTTATATCTTATGTCGCGCGTTGCGACAAGCCCCTTGTATACGTGAACCGGGGTCTTTTTATCAAAGAAATGCTTAAGACGCTTCATTGTCGAGCCAAATTTTTCAATGTGCTCCGGGATTTCGCTTACGGAACGCCGGAGATTATTGACATCTTCCTGAGAATATGTGAAAAATAGCTCAACTGTTCGGGTGTCCAGCTTTTTTTCACTAACGAGTTTATCAACAATACAGGGCAGCCTGCTGATTTCCTCGGCTTGTGCAGAAGATACATGCTGCTCTGAGATTCTTTTTGCCGCATAGGACGCAATTGACGCGCCCAAATGAAGCGGAAAATTGGCAGCATAAAAATTCTCATAAAAAACAGAAAACTGCGTATTGGCAGTCTTAAATAGTGCATCTATCTTTGAAAGAGATACTGATAATTGCTCCAGAGATTTTGCAGCATCTAGAAGAACCTTATTGACTTTTGACAATTCGTGCTTTCCTTCTGTTTTCGGCAATATGTCTTGAATATTCATTCTCCCCCCTAGTGCTACTGCGTGGTAGTCATAAATTCGGTATATTTATAAAGTTTTTGGTATTTCCTCACCAGAGTACGCAGTGCAGTTGAGGGTGCAGAATATTCTTTCAGAAGCCAGGATTTACAACACGCGGCTGATTCAAATGTAAACGTAATTTTCTACGATGCTTTTAACCCGCTAGACCCGGTCATAGGACAATCGCAGATAGCAGGACTTATCAAAAAAAGACCCGACAGTCCCCTTGTTGTAGTCTGCGACCCGTCACAAGAAAAAATCATACAAACACTTTTCAACAGCGAACACGTTTACACCCTGCCAAGAGACAGCGGAGCGCGCCAGATAGCGAATTTGATAAACAAACTTGAATCCACTTATTTAATCGAACCAGAACAACCTCCGAAAGCACTCATTCTTGCTGAAAAAGATCCGCGTTTATTCAAAAAAGAACTCGAAGGATTTGACGTCATGTCCCTTTTAGGAAGAACAATCAAGCCAGAAGAATTGGGACAGTTTGAAGCCCACAAAGCAGAATTCGACCTTGTTTTGATAGAAGGAAAGCACATCGCAGGATTAGCGGATGAAGTGTACAGGCTTTTCCCAAACGCACAAGTAGTCGCAGTTGGAACAGAAGCAGACAGGCGTTCAGCGTCAGACAAGCACATCACTGTTTTCTGGATCAGGGAAGAAGCGCCACTGTTATTAAGACGTTTTGCAAGCGACTACATTACGCCAATAGAGGCCAGCCCTGCAGCAAGACCGGGCAAATGCTATTTTCTTGTTGGTCCAACCTGCGCAGGAAAAACTGAAGCGGGTTATCGAGTAAAAGATGACCCGAACGTTGTTTTCATACAGAAGTATACCACCCGGCCCAGGCGAAGCGATGAAAAAAAAGGAGTGGATTTCCAGTTCATTACAAAAGAAAGATTTGCGAAAATGGAGCGCGACGGCAAGTTTTTCTACACTTTTGATATACAAGGCCATAAATATGGCATTCCGTCCAGCCTTGAACAGCTGTTAAAACGCGGAACCGACGCAATGGTCACATTAACCACTGACGTCATCGGCGAAATCAAGGAAAAACTTGATGCAATCAACCCAAATATTTCTGTGCCAATACTATTTCATGCAGACCTTCCAGTCCTTCGCGAGAGGCTTCTTCGCAGAAAAGCGCCTCTTGATGAAAAAGAACGCCGCATGAATGCTCTTCAAGCCAGCATAGAATATTTTCTTGACAGCAGAGATTTGTATAAATATTCTATAAACACCACGCATTCAACCCCTGAAGAATCAGCACGCCTGCTGCGCTCAATAATACAGTGGGAGCGAAATAATTCAAGCCAGAACTACGTGGATTCAGTTCTTCACAGCGTATTTCCGCACGACCTGTTTTCAAGAATAGCCAGAAACGAGCCGATAACCCTGACCATCCCGAGCGACATTACATTTGCATATGCTGAAGAAAAGCACATTCCTCAAAGCAGAGTTGCCTGTCTTCAAAGACAAAGAGTGGCGTGCCATTCTGATTCCTATGGCAGGTTCGGAGTTTTTATGGAGCCTTGGAAAAGAAGTGAAGAAGACATAGATTATCGGGAAGCAACACTTGACCTGATAGAAATGTCAGCAGGTCTTGAATCGCGAGCGAGAAACTCCCATAGAAATTTCATTCCATTGTCCGTCTATGGCAAATGCCACGACTCACTGACTGCTTTTAACGATGG
Organism: Candidatus Woesearchaeota archaeon; assembly: GCA_026394935.1. GTDB lineage: Archaea > Nanobdellota > Nanobdellia > Woesearchaeales > ARS49 > CABMGU01. Next base: position 22,843 of record JAPLZR010000042.1, on the reverse strand, counting down.
TTTGCTGTATATGCTCGGAGACGATTTTAAAGACCGAAACCCTGCAGACAGCATATATGCAGTCACATTCGGCTATGCAAAAACAGGAGGCAAGTTTTACAGGGCAATAAAACTAAATGCAGGCGACATAAATTTCTGGCAGTCTTTCTCGCAAAACCTTCAAAGATTTCCCTTTAAATCGCCTTTGGGAAATTAATACTCAATCGACATTCGCGCCTCTGTCAATGCGCGGTACAATTCAAGGGATTGGTGCATGTCATAAAGCAGCTGAATTTCCTCTTTTGGAATATTCTTCGCTTTCTGAACCCGCTGGTGTATTGTTTCCCTGTCCTCATTCATCTTGTGCACCTTCGTCAGATCAAACTTGTAGAACATCTCATAAAATGTACCATAAGATTTGCACATAAAATCAAGAATCTCGAATGTTTCAGGCCGTATTTTTTTGTTATAAAGCAGCATATAACGGGCGCCGTCCTTCATAACGTCAAGAATCTTATCCATCATTGAAACAATGGTATACAAAAAGTGAGCAGTGTTTGAATTGTGCCGACTCTTTGTGATAAGACGGCAGGAATGATTAATGAAACGCGTCGCGTTATCGTGCTTTTCCTCGATAGATTCAAGCAAAGACCGGTCATTGTTTTTGCAAGCAAGAACAAAATCCTTGTTGGTGTCAGAGATCAAAATAAATGTCCTGCGCAGAATGTTGTCAAGCTCTTTAGGGTCGGCAACAGAGATAGCTTTCAGGATGAAATAATTATCCTTCTGCTCAATAACCTCCAAACCAGGACACCTGCTGACTTCCTGGTGGACAATTGTGCTGACGTTAACCTCTTTTTCTGTGCGATAGTGATGGGCTGTGGGCGCATTGTATCTTAGCTTTATTTCATCGTACCCTTTTTTGTATAACGCGCGTATCATAAAGACTATTGAGGTCCTGTCCAGATTAGACACATCAACCTCGATGCTCGTATACGGAGGAGTGCTGTCGGTATTCACTACTATCTTGCTGCCATCAATCTCAACCTCGAGCTCATCGCCTTTCTTGATATTATGCTGCAAAGCCCACTTCCTGGGCAATGAAATCAACTGTGTAGATTCAGCAATCTGGATGACTTTGCGTCTCATAATAAACCCTCCAAATATATTAAAATTAAGGAAGCATAAGTTTCTATATAAATCTTTCCGTTAATTATTAATATTTCTTTTTTTATATAAATTTTATATTCTATTAGGGAAAGATATAAAGGGCATTCTGCCTATAGAACCCTTACGGTTGGGCGGAGGTGGGAGATGAAAAGCATGGAGTTTGAAAAGGTCTTCCCTGACCCGTTCGAGGAAGACGAAGAAGAAATCACAGAAGATAGAATGGATGAAGAATCAGCACGTGAGCTTGCCTTCGAACAAGGCGTAGAGGAAGCAAACAAAGAAATGATGGACAACTGGAAAGAAGAGGAAGAACTTGAATAAAGTCTTCATCCGGGACATAGAAGAAATCAGGGAGTTCGTAGGATTGCACCAAAGTGATGAATGTTTTGACGGTTTCATTAAAAAGATGATGAGACGATGAAAATTTCAATGTTCCAGACATATGATGGATGATGTTTGGAGGTGTTTGTAACCGATGAAAAGAGCATACTGCGTGGGATGCGGGGAAATAATGGGGCTGTGGTGCCAAGACTCGTACGTATGCAGAATGTGCGTACTCAAAGACGAGCCAGACTCATAGTCTTCACTCACTACGACAATCCCGCCAGTCCGCAAGGGTTGGCGGGACTTGTTCTAATAACATGAAATGCCCAAAATGTGATAAAGAAGTCATAGGAGAACTGCAGAGCTTCTGCAGGCACTGCAACTACACATTCGACTCAGGAGGAGACAGATGGTTCAACAACGAAGATGAAAGCATACCTTTAAGCGAATTCTGATTTTCACAATTAAACTTATAAACATCAACTTTTTCTTAAATAACCATGAACTGCCCTAAATGTCACAGGGAAAAATACGGAGAGCTCCAGTCAGTATGCAAACACTGCGGGCACTGCGAAGGAAGCGACAGATGGTTCTCTGAAGAAGAAGAGCCGGTATCGTTCAAACTAGGGTCTTAATTTTCCCAAAAGCCATAACTTCATGAGTCTTGTCATCCACAATGTAAACATCAAAATTTGAGATATTCTTGATTAACGGGCTCAACACCTCTTTTTTCAAGACATCAGAACCCTCAGTCAAAGGATTAAAAGAAGGCAGAACGATTAAAACAGACTTTTTGAATCTACCTTTCAGAAAGCACTTGAACTTTTCAGATTTAGCTTTTTCTCTCAATGTTATTGCAGGATGCTCGTGACCAATAATGATGATTTTAGAAAGCTTTTCAGGAACGTAATCGCCATGAGCAATCAAAATGTCCTTGTGACGCGCTTCCTTAACCTCTTTAATCTGCTTTTTTCTCGCAATAGGACTGAAAATAGTATCATGATTACCCTTAATGGCAAGAATTTCAATATCCTTTTTCTCAAAATACTCAATCAAACGCAACACTTCACGCCACTCCTGCACGCTAATCGTGCCAAACTCGTGTTTAATGTCACCGTTCAAGATAACCTTTTCAACAGAAACCTGAGAAAGAATCCAGTCCAAACGCTTTATTATCAGCTTAAACATCGTCTTAGGAACAAGAACACCGCGCTTCTGCAAAGATTCCTCATAGCCAAGGTGCAGGTCTGAGATGATTAATGCTTTAATGTCAGACAAGTAAATGCACAGGTCAATCGCATAAATGTTAGGTGATAGTTTAAGCATAAATTAAGAAAAAGATAAAAAATTATAAAAAACTATTGAATCAAGCGCACCTTTTAACATCTCCCAAAATATCTTTTACGCGCGCAATAGAGTCAACAGTCAGCTCTGGAGCCTTGCCAACATAATTAAACGGAGTCAAAGCCAATATTTTATCACGAACCTCAGGACGCACAGGCGCCTTGTCAGCAAAATTAACAACATCATCACGAGTCCAATTCCTTCCCTGAGTCAAATCTTTCAACATATTGTACGCATCAGGAATTCCCTCAACCCTCAACATCTGCTGAATAGGCTCTGAAAGCATTTCCCAATGCTTATCCAAATCATTACCAAGATAAACCGCACCAGGCTCACACTTGTTCAGACCCCTGAGAGTATTCTTGTAAGCAACAAGCGCAGCACCAAGAGCAGTGCCAATCCAGCGCTGAACAGTACTATCACTCAAATCACGCTGGAAACGCGAAACAGGCAGTTTTGTAGCAAAATAATGCAAAAACGCATTAGCTATACCCAAATTACCCTCACTATTCTCAAACTTAATAGGATTAATCTTCTGAGGCATAGTAGACGAGCCAACAACACCTTCTTCGCGCTTCTGAACAAAATACTCATCACTAATGTAACCCCACATATCCTGATCAGTGCCAAGAAGAATGGTGTTGATGTGAGCAAGCTTATAGAACATGTCAGCCATGCTGTCGTGAGGCTCAATCTGCGTTGTAAACGGATTGTGCTTCAAGCCGAATGATTCAACAAACGCTTTACTGAACTTCTGCCAATCAACATCAGGCTTGCCAGCATAAAACGCACTGTAATTGCCCATAGCGCCATTCAGTTTTCCTTCCAGACTGATTTCACTCAAATCTTTCATCTGCTTGGCAACCCTTTCACCAAAAATCATCAATTCCTTTCCAACAGTTGTCGGAATCGCGTGCTGACCGTGACTCCTGCCAGGCATAGGCATAGCTTTGTACTGGTCACCCATAGCAACAAGCTTGTCTTCAAGCTTAACCAATGCAGGAATCAAACACTTGTAAACAGCATCCTTAAGCATAACAGAATAACAAATGTTGTTAACATCCTCAGAAGTAAGGAAAATGTGGAACAATTCCATAGCCCTGTTAAGCGTGGAATTCTTGTATACGTGTTTCAAAAACAACTCAACAGACTTGACATCGTGGTCAGTTTTCTTGCCGTTGTTAATGCCGGACACTCCTTTTGTCTCAATGTTTTTGATCAACTGAGCATCCTCTTCTGAAAGATGCACATAAGTATTTCTCAAAGCAAGCCTTTCAGCACTATCAAAACCAATCATTCCGACGGACTCAAGAGCAAGCAAGTATTCCACTTCAACCTTAACCCTGTTCTTAATCAAAGCAAACTCAGAACAAAAAGGAGCAAGCTCCTGAACATCCTCACGATACCTGCCATCAACAGGAGATATGGCTAACAGCTCTGTAAGACTCATCTCACAATCACCTGATCCCTCTTCGGACCGTTGGAAACATATTTGACAGGCAGGCGAAGAACCTGCTCAATAAAAGAAATGTATTCCTGCGCGTTTGGAGGAAGGTCTGCATAACTTTTTGCCTTAGTAGTGTCAGCCTTCCACCCGCCAAATACTTGGTAGAAAGGCTCTGCGCGAGAAAGAAGCCGAGGGCTTGCAGGGAAACGCCTGACGGGCTTGCCATCAATGCTATACCTTGTACAAACAGCAATCTCATCCAAATCATCAAGAACATCAAGCTTAGTCAAAGCAAGCTCTGTCAAACCGTTAACACGCGCAGCATACTCGCCAATAACAAGGTCAAGCCAGCCAACACGCCTCGGACGGCCTGTAGTAGCTCCGAACTCCCCTCCTTTTTTCTGAATATGCGCACCAGTCTCATCCTTCAATTCAGTCGGGAACGCGCCCTCTCCAACCCTTGTAGTGTAAGCCTTCAAAACACCAATACGCCTGTCAACACGACCTCCAAAACCAGTGCCTGCAAAAACACCGCCAACAGTCGCATTCGAAGCAGTGCAGTAAGGATAAGTTCCGTGGTCTACATCAAGCAAGGTACCCTGAGCACCCTCGAAAAGAATGCTCAAACCATTATCATCAACTTCAGAAAGCAAAACAGAAATATCACTAACCATAGGGCTGAGCATCTCACGATGCCCTTGCAAAGAGTCCAATACCTTTCTGAACTCCATCTCTTTTTCAAAATAAGCCCTTAAACCACGGCTCATACGCACAGCAGAATCATCTTTATTCATTGCAGAATAAACATCCTCGCCAGAAACACCAAGAGCAGAGAGAACCGCTTTTGTGAATTCGTGAAGCTCCTGAACCCTGCCCGCCAAATTATCAGTTTCCAAAAGCTCTCCAAAAGTAAGACCGGTCCTGGCTGCTTTCAACATGTACGCAGGACCAATGCCCTGAAAAGTCGTGCCAACCCTCTTGCCCTGCCTGCCCTTATAAATCTCCAAGCCTACATCAAGCAAAAGATCATAAGGAGTAATAACATGAGCGCGCTCAGAAATCTGCAAATTAGCAGGAGTCCCATTGTCAGACAACTGCTTCAACTCCTCATCAAGACGATCAGGATTTACAACACAACCATTGCCGATAACACACAACTTCCCCTGCGGAGCACCGCTGGGAACCTGATGCAAAATAATCTCCTTATCACCAACAACAATAGTATGCCCTGCATTCGGACCGCCATTATAACGAACAACAACATCGTGCTCGGCAGCAAGCATGTCAACAATCTTACCCTTACCCTCATCGCCCCATTGGGCGCCAATAATCGCTGTATGCATAGTCTTCACCTCATTTAGTCTTAACATCGTGAGCACTGCCGATAATGTATGCTGCAGTAGGCGAGTTAAGCTCGATAATTGCCTCTTTCCTGAATTGTTCAAGATTATAACAGCCGGCATTGCTCATAGCAGCACGAACCTTCATCAAATCACGCTTAAGATTAGGCTTCAAGCGGCCGCGGTAAGGAACAGTGCCTTCAACGCCCTCTGCAAAAAAAGTCTTGGCAGTTTGGTTGTAACGATCAATATTCATCGCCCTCAACGAGCCCTCGCCCCAAGTAGCAACCTCGCGCATGGATTTTTCATCGGTCGTCAGCTTGCCATTCTCATCAATCTTCTCACCAGCAGCCTCAAAAAAACGATTGAAGTAGCCGCCCATCATAACCGCATCAGTAATTGACAGAGCAATCACCATATCAGCAGGACAGGCAACACCACCATCAACAATGATAGGAACATAACGACTGGTTTTTCTCATATATTCCTTCCTTGCACGGTCACATTTCATCAAAGCAGTCATAGGAGCACGACCAACAGCCTTCTCCCGCTGGGTAATACAAATCGAGCCAGAACTCATACCAACCTTAATCATATCAGCGCCCTTTTCCATCAAATACATAGCGCCCTCATACGTCACAACATTGCCTGCACACAAAGGAACACTTCTTTCCATCTCTTTATACCGAGAGACAACGTTGCCTGTAAATTCATTAAAAGCATCAGAAGTGTCAATAACAATCAAGTCAGCACCCTCAGCAAGATTTGCCTCAGCACGCTCCTCCCAGCCTTCATGAGTAGAAATAGCAACACCAACCTTAATCTTTTCCTCATCCTTCTTGAACGCCAACTTGACAAGACGCTGCTGGTCATCAAGAACGACCAAGTAATGCTCCTGCTTCTCCTCAAGAATCTCCCTGGCGGCAACAACAGTCAAACCAGGCTCTTGAACGTGAAGCACCTTCTCAGCGTTTAGCATAGCTTTGGTGATGGGTTCATTACGGGACACCTGCATTTTCAAATACTCATTATAATTAAACAAGCCAAGAAAGACATTGTTTCTGTTGACAATAGGAACTTTGGAATGCCCCTGCTGTTCAACAATCCTGAGAGCTTCATCAATACTCGCATTTTCACGAACAGTAATCGGCTCCTCAACAAAAGCCATCTCATAATTCTTTATGCTGCAAACAATATCTGACTGCTCGGCTATTGATAGTTTTACAGGAAGAACACCAAGACCCCCTTCCTTGCCAAGCGCCAAAGCCATCTCATAACCAGTAACAGACATCATCGCAGAACTGAGCAAAGGAATCCTTAACACGAGATTCTCTGCAAGCCTTGTTTCAAGATTGATGTTGGGTATAGAGCAGTCCGCTCTTGTAAAACCCGGCAGTATAGAAAACTCCTGAAAAGTCCTGCCAGGCTCAAGAATGGTTTTTCTTGCCATTTATGCCTTCTTCTGCAACCTCGCCTTATAATCAGCCAAGTACCCGTCAAACTCAACACAAGCCACTTCCAACGAAGACGCCTGCGGAAAAGCCTTCCATTTAACCCAGGCATTGCTCGCAGCGTACATCAAATTGTTATAATGGTCAAAAAATTCAGCCTCCAAAGGACGCGGCTCCAAAGTAACAAAAGCCTTCCAGTTCGGATGACCCTCTTTCTCTGCTTTTGCCTTTGCCTCTTCGCACTGCTTAACCCACGCAGGATCCTGCAACTTGTGCAAATCTCTCGGCGTCTGCTTACTGACTTTTACGATTTTACCGTCTTTAGTAGTGTACTCAAAACGGTCCTCGTGCCAAGTGCCTGCAACATCACCAAGCACGTCAACAAGAGTGCCGTTAACATCCATAACAACAAACTCCTGCTTGCCATCAGGCCTGCTCAGTCCAACAGATTCGGCGTGGTCAGAAAGTATTTTGTTAAGCCACCAGCGCGAGCGATTCAAATTTTCCCATCTTTCACTACTAAAATTACCAAGCTCGCGAGCAACAGCAGGAGAAAAATACCTGTCGTGATCCTCATACTTGCTCGAATGGTCTAAAATAGACTGAGGAAAATTATCACCAGGCTTCAAAGTTTCAGGCAAACCAAAATCAATAAGCTTGTAAGAACCCTTGGCAACATTCTTCCAAAAACTGCTGTCAGGACCTGCTTCAGCACGCCAGATAAACTCAATAGGATGAACATAATTGTTCACAGGAGGGTTCTTGAAGACAGAATAATCCCATTTCTTTGTCTTCTCATCAAAAACAGGCTTAAGAACATTAACCATTTGCATGCGCAAAGCGCGCGGAACCTGGCCATTATCCCTAAACCATGCAAGCGACAAATGAGAAGTGCCAGCGTCATCAACAGGACCCTGATAACAAGTGGGAACACTATACCTTCTGGCATGCTCGTGATTAAAAGCAGCAACAAGAGCAACAGGACTGTTGTCCATAACCTTTCCATCAGGCATAGGCATCTTACCCCAATCAAGAATACTATACTGGTTGCGATAAATAAAATCAAACGTTCCAGTTTTTGTAGGAGTCGGCTCTTCAACAATGCCCAAAGATTTAACACTCGTACCCTTCTCAACAGTTCTAAGGTAACTCATTTTTTCACCTCTTGAGGCTGATAAGGAAACTTACTTAGTTCACCATCGGCTTTTTCAAGAGCCAGAACTTTTTTAGTTTTTTCAGCTTCCAGCAGTCTTCTGTAAGGCGTGTCCGGCAAGTGCGAAAACATTTGCGCCACAAACCTTGCAGCGTTCTTTGGATTTGGTATGTACGCATTCGAGCTTCCAGGAGGATTCCTGAGACAAGTATCATTAGGCGCGTCCGGAGGACAACTAATAACCGGGTTTATTGAATGGAAGCTTGCAGTGCCTGACAAAGCATCTGTTCCACCTGCAACAGCTATGTATGCAAGTGTTCCCATAGAATCATAAGCCCCAACAAGTTTTTGCAATGCTTCAGGTTGTTTGTGCGCAGAACAAATTCTTACCTGATGAGGAACCTGATACTCTTTTAATGCTGCAGACAGCTTGTCGATATGAGGCCTGTCGCTGTCAGAACCCGCAAATATAACAGCAAAACCCTTATTTTGCTTTATTGCTTCCATAACTTCATATGATATAACGCTCTCACTTATGTCGCTCATCAATCCCACCCCCTAGTTTTACACTTCTAAGCGGAATAACCGCTCTAAACGGCTCGTACTTTTCCTTTTGCTCTTCATAATAAGCTTGAAGTTTCTTCGCAACATCCGGATCATGCCTTGCAATAACTCTGGCAGCGAGAAGAGCAATATGTTCATCACTGTCAACAACCGCAATATAATGATTTTTTACAATGCTGCGCGAACAAGCAAGACCATATCTTTTGTGCTCTTCCAGCTTGGCAATAACATGGCCCGCCGGCTCCAACAAAAGCGGAAGCTCATCTCCTTTAGGGTTTTTAACATGACCGCGCGGCAAATCCACATAATACGCAACACCAAGCTTACCAAGCAGTGCAAATGGCAGAGGGTCGTGTATGATAGATCGCGCAGTATACAGCACCACTCGCTTGTACTCTTGCGTCAGCAAATCAGCTGCAAAACCAACGGCTTTTTGAAACTGGTCATCACCAACAGACAGGGCACAATAACCCTGCATTAGGGGAAGCGATATGGGAATGACTGGGCGTTCAGCGTGAGAAGATAAAAGAAACGCCAGGTTCAGAACAGAATCAGCAACAATAGCATCCCAATTATTCCAAATAGCGTGATGCTCTGCAATTGCTGGGCAATTCTCAACAGAAGAAACACCACGGAAAACATCAACTCGGCTGTCCAAAGGCAAATCCCTGACTAATTCAAAAGCATCAGGAGTATCCAATGAAAGAAGAACCCGCGGTTTATTCATCAATCCACCCCTCAGTTTTCATATAGAACTTCGTTAAATACCCCTTTTAAAATGATTTTCATACCAGAACAAGCACATTACAACATAGTCATTCATTCACATAAGTCTTACTTATAGTACTGCGGGTTCAAAAATCTCGCCAAAGCAAAAATAACGCCCTTCTCAAAAGCATCAGTCCTTGAAATAAGTCCGTTAGTCAGAATACCAGTACTGCCCATCTTCTGCTTGGTATTATGCACACCAGCAAGTTCGTCCATCACAGGCCCAAGCTCACGACCTTTCCTGACCTCATTAGCAACCTTTTCAGGCAATAAGAAACCACCACAATTAGCAATACCCTTCTCGCCCTGCCTGTTAACAATAACAACCCAGCCCTGCAAAAGCATACCGTGCCCTGTTTCCTCAGTATTACCCTCAATACCAACACCAAAATCAGAATCAGCCTGCTTCAAGCACAATTCTGCACGCAAAGTCGCACCTTTCAAACCCGCCTCATTAGAAGTCGGCTGAACGCCAGTGCCGTGGTCAACCTCAACACCAATAACATCTGCATCAGGCCAGACCTTTTTCACTGCATTAGCAACTGCAGAAATTTTTACAGGATTCTTGGAGCCGACTGCAAATTTCATAAGCGTTTAGATACAGCCTCCCAATCAATCACTTTCATAAAAACTTCAATGTAATCTGCTTTCTTAATGCCAAAATCAGTCAAATAAGCGTGCTCGAAGACGTCCATCACCAGTAACGGAGTGCAGCCGGCAAGATGACCGACATCATGCTCGTTAACCCAACAGTTAAACAATTTGCCATTGTCGTTGTATAAGACAACCCAGCCGATGCCACGCATACTGCCAGTTGCTTTGAAATCCTTCTCCCAAGCAGCAAAACTGCCGAAGTCCTTCTCAATCTGCTTCAAAAGTTTGCCATTCAGCCTTTTAGGATTCTTGGACATATTTCCAAAATACAATTCGTGCAAGCGCATACCGTTAAACTCCCAGCCAAACCTTCTTTTAAGTTCAGCAAAAACAGGACCTTCCTTTCCCTTCAGTTCGTCAAGAAGCTTGTTAGCGTTGCTAACATAGCCCTGATACAAAGTAAAATGGTTCTTCAGCATAACATCACTAAAAATACCGAGCAAATCAAAATTTTTCTGTTCATACGGCATAGATATCACCTTTTAATGCAATAAACAACGAGTATTTTTAATCTTTTGCCCGTCACTGGACACTGGACAATCTCGCACAAGGTTTATAAACAGAATTCACGAAGAAAAATATCATGGATGCACATAACGCCCTAGTTGTATTTCAGGGAAAACAGATAAGAAGAACTTGGTTTAATGATGAATGGTATTTCTCTGTTGTTGATGTAGTGAATGCTTTAGAAGCCAGCACTTTGCCCAAAAGGTATTGGTCTGACCTGAAACAAAAGCTTTCAGAAGAAGGATTTGAACCGTACGATAAAATCGTACAGTTGAAATTAACAGCTGAAGATGGCAAATTAAGAGAGACAGACTGCGCGAGTACAAAGAATACGTTTAGAATCATTCAATCAATACCATCCCCAAAGGCAGAACCATTCAAGCAATGGCTTGCCCAAGTAGGATATGAACGCGTTGAGGAAATACAGAATCCAGAATTAGCCCAAAAACGAATGAAGGAGCTCTATAGGGCAAAAGGGTATTCTGACGCTTGGATAGAAAAAAGAGTCAGAGGAATAGCAATAAGAGACGAACTAACCGACGAATGGGGCAAACGAGGAGTAAGCGAGGGCAGGGAATACGCAATCCTGACAGCAGAAATATCCAAAGCAACATTCGGAATGACTCCTGAAGAATACAAGAATTTCAAAGGACTAAAAAACGAGAATCTGAGAGACCACATGAACGATTTGGAAATCATCTTCACTATGCTCGGCGAGGCATCAACAACAAAAATAGCCAAAGGCAAAAACGCACAAGGATTTGTAGAAAACAAAACTGCCTCCAAACAAGGAGGCGAAGTGGCAGGAATAGCAAGAAAAGAACTCGAACAAAGAAGTGGAGAAAAAGTCACAACACCAGAAAACTACATTGAAAATCCAGAAGCAAGAAAAAGATTATCAAAAAAAACTCAATAAAGTGTTCTGCAACAAATATGATAAATTCTTTAGTCCATAAACAATTCTGAAACCAAAGAAGTCTTCCCTATCTTTTTGAAGAATCTTTCAAGCTTCTTCGCCAGTTTCCTTTGATGACTGAGAGTATTGGCATCATTACTGCAAATCACATAAATATCAAAATTATACTCTACCACTATGTTGCTTCCAGGCACATCTTTTTTGTTTCTTTTAATCTCGACATAATTACCATCGAGCGTTATAGATCCGCGATCATCTGTTTTTGCGCCCAATTCCTCAATCAATAATTTTTTGATTTCATCCCGCTCTTTTTCAGAGTCCAGGTAAAACATGAAATCCCTAGCAGGCATATACTTATTATTTGGTTCATTATGAAGATTTTCGTCCCTTTTCTTTGCTCTTGCAACTCTTTCCCTGCCGAAAAATCTCATCTCATCATTAGCTTGTTCAATGATGTCCCTGCCTTTTCTATAAAGCCTTTCATCTTTAACTTTTTTGTCAAGACCTGCCAGTTCCAAAGCTTCAACGTGAAGAAGATACTTCAGGGCACGACTCATCCTAAAAGAATAATATTCAATCGCTTCATCCAGGAAAAGCACGCCCTCCCTGCCGTAAATATTGATTTTTGTAGCAATTTCAAAAACAATTTCCTCGGCGCTCTTATTCAATTTAAGCAACTTGGCAACTGCGATATGAATATAAGTAAAAAACAGGTAAATCTCTCCATTCCCTTCTGACCATTCAATCTTATGCTTTGCCGACCATTCCAAAAACAACACTGCCAAACGCCTTTTAAGTAAAGAAGAAATTTTACGCTTTTGAACCACCCTGTTTTTTCTAAGCATAACAGTAAATTTCCGCAGTAAATCACGGTCTATCCCGTTCTCCCTCAGAACACACACTGCCATAGCTATTTTTTTCAGGACTTTCTCAGCCCGGTATTGGCCGCTCAAAAAAACAGATTCGGCTTTTTCCATGACATTTTTCTTTTTTTCCTCGCTGTACGGCTCAAATTCAAAATGGTCGCAGCAAAAAAATATAGAAACTATGCCATAGTCAGGACGCTGCATCTCATCATAATTTTTAGGCTTGAAGAACCAGGCTTTTCTGGCTTTTTCCGCTGCTTTTTCCCTGAAAAGACAACGACCTTTAAACGCCCCGCCCATGTCGATGCTTAAAGGCGTATATTCAAAATATTTGCAGTTAATGCAAGTTTTAAGTTTAGAGCCAAATTCCCTTTCAATGGATAAAGCATATTTATCGCCAGGCATATCTTTATCTATCCTGATTTCCTTGCCCCGATAGACTAAAGTTTCTTTTTTAGTCTCCAATTCAACGCCGTCAATTGTTTTTATGTTCATTTTAGTTATGAAAATAATCTTGACGATAAATAGGTTTTACCCAAATTCTTGAAAAAGACCTCAAGCTCGGCCTTCAGTTTTTTTTGTTCATCAAGGCTTCTCGACAGGTCTGTTCTCGTCAGCGTGACCAGATATTTGCTTTGTCTTGTTTTAGCTTTAGGGTCATAGTTTCTATCGTACCACAGCTCGATGCGGTTTCCATCCAGTTCAACAGCGTGATAAGACGCAATTCTCGCTTTTAACTTTTTGACCAAAGCATCCTTTATCTCGTCCAAGCTCTTTTTACTGTCAATATATAAAGTGAAATCCTTGGGCGAGCATATCTCCTTTTCCAATATTTTCAAGGCTTCCTGAGCAGACCAAAGCACCCTGCCGTTCATTTTTGTGCCATAGCCAGCAATCTCATCTATCTTTTCATAGCAGGATTTGTAAGAATGTGAGGCTGAATATCTTTCTTCATTTCTTTTTCAATCAAAGGCAGGAATTTTTTGTTAGGCAGGTGCTTCAGCAAAGGACTTCCCATAGCAGGCGTCATATCCATTGATTTCAAAAATTCCTTGAAAGTTGTGGGCTTTTCTTTGTTATATAATTCCTGATCTTTTGACAGCCTTTTTTTGATTATCTCATTAAATTTCCTGACAGTCTTATCAAGTGATTTTAATGTACTGCAGCATTTCTTCTTTATCATCAAGTTATTATTGTAGTTCTCCTTTATCAGATTGCGGCTTTTAAAAAAAGAAACCGTAAATCGCCCATTTTCCGGCTTTGATTTGTAAAACCATCCAACATGAATTACATATCCTTCGGGGTAATCCACCATGAAAAGGTCCTGCGTATCACAAACTTTTTTCAACCATTCTTTATTTGAAGTGTTTACACTAATTCCTTTAAGGTCATTATTGAATACTTTTCCCGGTCCAAAGTTTATTTTTTCAAACATTTTAGATTGTTATCTCCCTTGTTGTTTTATCTTACTCACCCCTAAATCCAGGAATGCTGAATTTGCCTGTCTTTTTGAAATAATTATAAATTGGCAAAAAACGTTTGTATTCTTTAGGTGTTAAAAGATTTCTCATTTTTTTGAGATCTGCTTTTAGGTCTATTTCTTTCATTATATTTAGTGTTTCAATTAATCCTTTGCGACGTTCTGGAGGGCAAGTTTTAGGGTCATTGTGAGACCCAGGACCATCATAGAATCTAATCCATGCTATCAAAATCTTTTCCCTCAATTCAAGCTCTTCAGAAGTCAATTTAGCTTCTATCTTATTCTTTCTAGCATACTCTTCTTCCATTTCATCAAAACGCTTTTTCCTCAGTCTTTCTTCATCTTTTCTTTCCTTTCTTAAGACAAAAAGAAGCAATGATTTAGCTGCGTCCGCCATAAAACCGTGTCCTCCATTATAAAAATCAAATGCTGAAACTTCACTGTTTTGACGCAATGCAAAATCAAGAGCTTCTTCTGCTGTTTTGAACGTATGACGTTCATCACGCGTGAATAAATCGTCAGCATGAATGCCGTAAACAGTCCGTTTTTTTTCAGACCATCAATCATATGGTTAATTACTTTTAGCTTATTTTCCTTCTCAAAAACTTTTCTTGACCATAACAAAGAGTCATCAGACTTTATTTCCTCAATTCTATTGAACGGCAGATAATAATCAATACTGTTAACATATGCCAAGTAATCATTATTGTTAAAAATAAGCTGGTCTGCAATTACTGATTTTCTCTTTCCACTAAACCTATCAGTATAGACTATTTCTGCAGTTTTTAACCTAGTCAAACTATTTAAAACTGCCCTGATGCTTTTTTTCAACGGAGATGTTATAGTCATGATATCACTTTTCCAACATCTATACTGTTTTCTATACTTTTATTGCTTTCGAAATCCATTTAAATACTAGAAAACTCAATAAATCTCAACATAAACAACCTTGCCCTTCTCAGCGCAAAGCATAACACTCTGACCGCGCTCCAGATTCTTCAGCAAATGAGGAGTGTCCCTTTCCAAATCAACACGGTCACCAGGCTTTAACGAATAAGTCCTGCCCTCAGCGGAAAACTCCACCCTGCCGGAAACAAGAACACGAGTCTCATCATACCTGTGCTGGTGCACTTCAGAAGCCTCATCACGCTCCATAAGCTCGATATAAGGCTTCAAACCCTCTTTAGTCAACTGCTTTTTCAACTCTTCCTCTGTAGGCAAACGAGGCTTGTTCCAAGCAAGATAACGAACGGTCATAAAACAGCAGTATTATGACTGCTCTTTTAATTTTTTCTGTAAAAACTTAGCTATATCATCCTTCCAGACAGAAGAAACAGCCTTGCTGAACAAAGATTTCAACCATTTAATAGTATCATCCCGGAAGCCCTCCTTATCGCCAGCAATCATCTTGTAAACATCATAACGAACCTGAGGGTCAACATTAGCCCTCTTTGCAGCAATATTGAACTGCTCGAAAAGCAACTGCTTCTCCTCCTCAACCTTAGACTCCTCCTTAACAGACTCCTCAGTCCAAAAGTCCTCATAAGAAAAATCATCAGTTTTAAGGTCATCAAACACGTTAAAAAAGAACTTTTTCAACTCATCAGGCCAAGACTTCTCGATTTCATCACGATACTTCCTAACAGCCTCAATGAATTTAGCATTAATATTGCGCCTTTCACCATCAATAATTCTCACTAGTTCAGCCTTGGCAAACTTAGGCACGCGCTTCAAATTCCAAGCCTCACGCTTCAAAATTTCCTTAAACTCATTACGCTCACCAGAGGATTTGTCAACAAAAGACTTAGGATTAACGTATTCCACATTCTTACCAGCAATCCTTGCCAAAATCTGCTCGTGCATCCTGCGCAAAAACTCATACTTGTCCTCAATACGCAAAACATCAGCATAACCCTGCAATGCAAGATTCAAAGCAAAAGGAGAAGGAATAAAAGTTTCAATCTCAACAAGCTTAATAGTTCCTTTTTCAATACCCTCAAGCACCTTCTTAGTATTCTCAATATCCATCAAATCCTCAAGACACTCTCTTCTTGCTTCTTTCAAAATGCCAAAATCAGGATCCAACTGCTTCAAAGCACTCATCAAAATCATAGAACTAACCTGCTGACGTCCAACATTCTTCTGATGACCAAGATAATTACGCAAAATCATCAAAGAACGAGTAGCACAATGACGGAAACGACGCTTAAACACTTCAGATTTCTCAATAGCAGTATTCATTATAAGGTTTAATTTATCAGACTTAAGCAGTTTAATAGCTTTAATCGGGTTAAGCTTCTTTCCACCAGCAATGTAAAAACCATTATCGCTAATACCCAATTCAACATCCTTATGCTCAGTCCTGCTAATAGCAAAAGCAATAGCTCTGCTCAAACAATCATTAACTCTCCTGCCGAACAAGCTGTGAAAAATGATTTTTTGGTCACGCTCATCCTGATAATACTCGACCAAGATTGACCTATCATTAGGAATGTGCTTACAATAATCAAACTGCTCCTTAAAGTACTCATAAATCGCATTAGCAGCCTTATCTTCAACATACAAATGCTCATTAATAAACTTCAAAATTGAAGCCTTATTCTCACCCTCATTAAACTTGTCAAGCATCAAACGCCTAAATCTCCCGATTTCGTTTGCCAGGTCAAAGCTTAACGGCAACATTTCGCTAACCCAGCGCGGAACAGTAGGAGGACGATTAGCAGAAGCAGACACCTGAGCAACCATACCTCTGGTGAACTTAAACATGTAAGTATCGCCACCAAGCACGAAAACATCACCAGGCTTCATACGCTCAACAAAACCCTCATCAAGCATACCAACAGTTTCAGTACCAACCTTAACAGTAATAAAAGATTCATCAGGAATAGTGCCAATATTAGTCATATAGATAACACGAGTTAACTTACCCCTCTTGCCAACCTTGCCATCCTCACGCCAAATCTTAGCGTAAATATGACGGTCTTCCAACTCAGCAAACTCACCAGCCAAATAACTCAAAATCTGATTAAAATCACCCAATTTCAAGTCCTTGTAACAATAACTCTGCTTAACAGTCTTGAACAAATCTCTTTCTTCCCAAACCTGCTCCAAAGCCATACCAATCAACTGCTGAGCAAGAACGTCCAAAGCATTCCTCGGAATGTGAACACGATCAATCTTCTTTTCAATCGCGCTTTTAAGAAGAACAGCACACTCAACCAAATCATCACGGTCCATCACAATAATCCTGGACTTAACAGTCTCACTCAAACGATGACCACTACGACCAGCTCTTTGCAGGAAACGCGCAACACTCTTAGGACTGCCAAGACAGATAACAAGGTCGATATAACCAATATCAATACCCAATTCCAAAGAAGTAGAACAAACAACAGCCTTCAACTCACCATTCCTCAACTTATTCTCAATCTCTAAACGACTGCGCTTACTCATACTGCCGTGATGAGTGCCAATATTACCAAGATACTTGCTTGGAAAACGGTTTTTTAAATGGTCAACAACACGCTCAGTAGCACTCCTGGTGTTAGTGAAAATCAAAGTCGTCTTATGCTCCTGAATCAATTCGTCAATTAGGGTGTACATGGCATGATGCGCAGCAGCGTGAGGAGTGTCGATAAGATTGTCAACAGGAGAGAGGACTTTCAAATCAGAGTTTTTCAGGAACTGAATATCAACAATCTTACAAGGCCTGTTTCCAACAAGAAACTCAGCAATCTCCTCAATCGGAGCAACAGTAGCACTCAAACCAACACGGCACAAACCAGGGGAAATATGCTGAAGACGCTCCAAAGACAAAGACAAATGAGTGCCACGCTTGTTCTCAGCCAAAGCGTGAATCTCGTCAACAATACACCACTCAACATTCATCAAATGGTCACGAAACTTAGTGGATGAGAGAAGAATGGCTAAAGATTCAGGAGTTGTAATCAAAATGTGAGGAGGCTTAGCAAGCATCTTGCTTTTTTCAGCCTGAGTAGTATCGCCTGTTCTTACAGCAACACGAATGCCCAACTTTTTGCCAGCAATGTTCTCAATTTGTTCTAATGGTTCTTTCAGGTTCTTGGAAATGTCATTACTTAATGCTTTTAGCGGAGAAATGTAGACACAGTAAATCTTGTCCTGCAAAACACCCTTCTCAGCACTATCAACAAGCTCATTAAGAATGGACAAGAAAGCGGTGAGCGTCTTTGTTGCACCAGTAGGAGCTGAAACAAGAATATTGTTCCTTGAGTGTATCTCAAACACGCCAAACAGCTGAGGAGAAGAAAAATTAGGGAAACGAGAATAAAACCACTGCTTAATTGTACTGTTTAAAACGCCCTCTACCTCTTCCTTGGTGTTAGGGTGCTCCTTCCTCACAATTAAATTATTTTCCATATAGTAAATAATTAATGAACGTTTTAACAACAACATAGCTAAACAGACGATATAAAAAGGTTACGGCAGAATGTCCAGTGAAAAATTATTAAACAAAACAAGATTAAACAAGAAAATGACCATAACTATCACAACAGCAACAAACAAGGACAAACAACAATTAATAGACTACTTAAAACACTATAAAGTCAAAGAATTCATACAAAAAAGAGTAGAATGCTATCTAACACACAATTTCACGATAGTCGCAAAGGATGATGAACAGATTGTAGGAATGCTGCAATGGCACGTCAAAGAAGACCCTGACGACGGACTAGCAGAATTCGAAGAAGTACACGTCATGGAAGACTACAGAGGCAAAGGCACAGGCACGAAAATAGTCAAATACGCAGTACAATCAGTCAAAGAACACTTCAAAAAACTCGGATTCAAACCAAGAAAAATATTCCTGTTTGCAGGCAAAGACAACCAACCAGGCAGGGCATTATACGAAAAACAAGGCTTCAAATACGCAGCAGATGTTGGAAATTTGTTCCACGATGATGAGATAGAATTGTTTTACGTTCTCAATATAGACTGAAACCCAGCAATCTTTATATACCACCCAACTCGAAATCGCAAAAGGTGAGTGAATGACATACATAGACGTACTTACATCAGAAGAGACTGCACGAGAAGAAATACGAGGAATTGCAGAACTATCAGACGCAGTTCTAACACAACCAAAATACTCATTGCCCAAAAGTTTACCTCAGCCAGACTATCTGATGGATGGCAAAGGAAGACGAGTGCTTTATTTCATTGTAACAACAAAAGTAGACTGCGTAAACGCCTGCCAGTCTTTCGAACGCATAAGAAAAACCATCAGTGATCCTGACTATCTTTCAACTCTAGATATCGAATTATATTGCAGGGACGCTGCAGTCAGACAATGGGTTAAAAACACAGTGTCCACCAGCACAGACGAATCATGAACCTTCTCTACGTATGCACATACAACATTGAAAGAAGCATAGCTGCAGAAATAATAACAAAACAACAAGCAGAGCGCGCAGGACTCGAACTAAACGTCAGCTCAGCAGCACTACAAATACCCACATCACCAAGAATCAAATCAGAAATGATAATAGCACTTAAACGACTCGGCTACAAAGCCCCAGATTACAGACCAAGAAAGCTAACACTGCAAGATATCGCAGAATCAGACCTAATACTCTGCTTTGACCAACAACACAAAAAAACATTTGAAGAAATGGCAAACAGACCCGTACAAACTTTATCAGAATACGTCTCCTGGATGCCAAGAGACATCAAAGAGCCAGCACACTACCTAAGAACTCCAGTAAAACCATCAGTATTCATTCCACTAATATGCCTGCTGACGAACACCAAAGACTCAACACTATTCGAAAACGTCCTTGACGTTTACCAAAAAACAGCAAAAAAAATAGAAAGACACGTTGACAAGCTGATTATAAGGCTCCTGAAAGAACGAACAAAATCAGTGCAACACCCGCAATCAGGAAATACGCAAGCCTGCTCCACCGCCAAACACTAAAACCATCAAACGGCGGAAAAGGAATCAGGTTGAAAGCGCAGAGCAAGGCGTTAATTCTAAAACCATACGCGAAAATCGCAGACGGAATCCAAAAACCAAGCGCTAAAAAAGCCAAGGCAACAAGCAAATTCATAAAAGGACCAGAAAAAGCAATCCTGCCATGCTGTTTAGCAGTCGCGCCGTGAATAAAAACACCGCCGGGAGCTATCAGGACAAAACCGGTAAAACTCAACAGCAAACCAATTAACAGAGCACCATTATTCGCACGAAACTCAGCCCAGCAATGATACCTCTGCGCCAAATACTTGTGCGCCAATTCGTGAAAAAGAAAACCAACACCAGCAGTAAACAACATTAAAGGCAAAGCCGCGATTAATTTAAGATTCAAACCAACAGTAGCAATGCCAAATATCAAAGAAACACCAACCAAAGACTTCACAATCTCCCAAATCTCAAACTGGGAAAATCTCATATTCAACAACTTGAAGTCACCCACAATTCATTGCCCTGCTCCACGCAACGTGCAGGTTAATCAAAGCATCCTCAATATTGCCAGAAGCCATACTCTGCGTGGCAAGAATATAGTTCTCTGCAGCAAGATCAGGACAACTGCTAGACTCAATAGTACCCTTAACAAGCAAAGCATCAAGCTGCAAGATTTTACCAATAGCCTGCTCTGCAGAAGGCACCACAAAAGCATCACAAGGCATCTTAGCAAGCTCTTTGTAGTCTAAATTAAAGAAAGTATTTCCAGGCATCGTGATTTGAATGCCTCCAGGAGTGATAAAAAGCCCTTTAGCACTAGAACCGACCGGCTTCAGGCAGGAAAGCTTGATTAAATCCACAAACAAAGCATTCTCATTGCTGAAAAAATTATCACCCTGCTTTAATCTGTCAGGACCATAAAAAACATCCTTTGAGCCTGCACGAAGATAAGTTTTTGCCTCTTCAGACAATTTTTTAAGCATAGGATTGTAAATAGGCACTGGAAACGCCAAATACACATTAAGACGATGCATCCTGAGTTCAGCATTCTGGTTAATAACAGCACCAGTAGAAGAATAACCGCCAAAATTCATAATAAAAAACATAGGCAAACCGATAAGCAACACAATAACCAGCACTTGCGTCACCAGCTTTTTCATAGCATGAGATAAAGAAGGGAAGTATAAAAAGGTTTATCCCCTAAACAACGGCGGAACAATAAAAACAAACAGCAAAAGCGCAAACACAGTCAAAACAGTAAGGAACACAAAGCTGAAAATATCCTCAACAGGAGCGCTTTCTGCAACTATATTCGCTTTCTGCTGGCTCAGGAACGCAAACCTTTCCTTGCCAGGCTCTGACTGCGTAGAAACAGCCTGCTCTGCCTTACAAACAGATGAAGTAAAGGAAGTCTTGCTCAAAACAGACTTCTTGCCGTAAACAACCCTTGCAGACACCTCGTGACTGCCCTCAGGAGCACTAACCGTCCTTGTAAATGCCTTGGATTCACCCTGCTCAAGCTCAAACGAAATCTTCTCAGACAAACCAACACTTTCACCAACAAGCTCTAAAACTCCTTCCTCATCATTCTTGCCAGTATTCTCAACCCTAACCTTCAGCTCAGTAGAAACCTGACCGCAAACAATAGGGTCAATGCTAAAGTACCTAATGCTTAATTCGTGAGCAGGCTTGTCAACCTTCAACACAACATTCCACTCCTTAGTTTCCTTATCATTAACCAAGACTTTCAATGGATAATTATCATCATCTGTCAGACGCGGAATCTCAAAAATAAGCTTGAACTCGTCCCTTGCGCCAGGAAGAAGAATAAAGCTGTCTTTTCCATCTTCATCCAAATCACCAACCTCAGCACTAACACTCACATCCTTTGAAACGTTATCTCTGTTTTCCAACTCAACCTTAACCTTAACTTCCTTGCCAGGCTTCACTTTAACACTGTCAGACTCAGAAACCTTCTTGCTGTTCACAAACACCTCAACACCAAGCCCCTCAACCGGCACAATAGGCTGTGACAACGGGATAAACGGAATAGAATAAGTCGTAGTCTCAAAAGTATCAGTCTGCTGCGTAGCATTCTGTGACGTCTGAGTTGTATTCTGCGGCTGAGTAATGTTCTGAGCAGTCTGCTGAGTTGTATTCTGAGTAGTGTTGGTTATAACATTAGTAGCATTCTCATCAGTAACAGGCAGTACAACAACATCAGTAAGACCAGTGCTTACAGTCACATTTTCTACTATAGTATTATTGGTTACTACAGGCTGAGGCGCTGGCTCGGTCTCATTTTCAGGAGTCACAGGCTCTATCTCAACCTGAGTATCATTAACCGGAATGATTACCGTGTCATTAACAGGCACGATTGTATCAATAACAGGAGCTGTTTCATTAGGCGCTGTAAAAGTATCATTAACTGGAACAGGAGGAGTCTGCGTAAACGGCTGGGAAACATTCTCCAAAATCACAGTAACAAACTTCTCAACAGTATTATCACCATCAAACACTGAAATCGTAGTAGACGCAACACCTGCTACAGAAGGCATCCACTTTCCAGCCGAATCAAACGGAGCAGTATATCTGATTGTAAGCTCATTGTCATCATTAGTTGCAGTATTCTGATTGTCCAACTCAACAATGTACTGCGACAAATCAGCATAACCAACAGCATAAATCAAATCAGGAGCAGTAATCAAAGGAGGCCTGTTAACATTGGATATGGTCAAAGTAACTGTCTTATTAACAGTAACCTCGCCATCAGAAATCTCAACAGCAATCGGATAAACACCACTATCATCAAAAGTAGTATCCCATCCACCATCAGACCTTATTTTACCGCCACTAAACACAAAAGTCAGATTACTATCATCATTCGTAACATTATTCTGATTATCAGGGTCAAAAGCAAGCTTCAAATTAATCGGAGT
>JAPLZR010000080.1 GCA_026394935.1 Candidatus Woesearchaeota archaeon | reverse complement strand
AACAAACACCAAGACAAAACTACTGCTGGAAGAAGCCGGCTCGTCCATACGAACAGCATAACCGTTTAATGGGAAATCATAGACGACGGCGACAGCACCACCACCGGTGGAAGTGGCTTTGCACTTGCAATTGTGATCTTGACCGGCTACTTGGGTAGAGCACACTTTGTTGATATCCGTACCTGAGCACGTAGCTCCGGTCTCCCAACATTTACAGGGTCCAGAAGCGTAGTTCGAGTTTAAAGAAGTATAACACTTAGTCTGACCGGCACTATTACCGCAATCACCCAAATCAACCCAGACCCCATCTTGAGAAGTGCATTTGCAGGCTGTACAGGTTTTTGACGTGTCAGTACAGGCAATGTTCGTTTCACACTCTTCAGAAGTCTGTTTAATACTATCTCCGCACCTCTCAGTCTTGCACGTTGAAGAACAACCATCATTATTAACCGTATTTCCATCATCACACTCCTCAGAAGTAGCTTTCTGACCGTCACCACAGACCGGCGCAGAAGGAATAAACTTGCACACATGATTGAAGAACGCATCATTTTCACTAAACGTGCAGTGCTGATCAACAGTCGAACACGGCATTCCCAGATCTGCGCTACACGTAGCGGTGGGGCAATCATTACTGCTCAAACCACATATGCTAGAATAATACCAGACTGGTTTTTTGCAGTTAGCATCACAAGTTGCAGCAGCAGGAGGATCGCACTGCTCTCCAGCAGAGGCAGTTATGATGCTATCACCGCATCTTGCACAGCTACAATTAGACAAACATTTTCCAACACAGGCAGTATCATTTGCGGGAATGGGTGGAGTGGCTGATGAATTACCAGGATCGCACTGCTCAGTAGCGTTCTTTTTACCATCACCGCAATATCCCAACGAAGGAACAGCAGTAATGTTGCATTTGCAATTAGTCGTGCATGTTCCTTGTTCACTACCAGTGGTAGTAACTTTAGTGCAAGTATCTCCAGGACGCTCGCACTCCTCCCCTGCACTGGCGTTTATTTTGCCATCACCACAGTATCCCTCTACTGAAGGAAGAGGAACAACACTAATATTGCAAGTGCAATTAGAAAGACAAGTGCCATCAGCGCCATTCTTATCTTTGCAAGAAGTGCCAACACCATCACACTCTTCAGGAGCAGTCACGTTCAAATCACCGCACCTTGGAGCGGCAGTAATGTTAACGCACGAACAATTAGAAGCGCAAGTCCCAGTGCCGGTAACACCAGTTTTAATGCAAGTGGTTCCCGGAGGCTCGCACTCCTCAGTCGCATTCTTTATGCTATCACCACATCTTGGGGCAGCCAACACTTCCAACTCAACCAGCAAATCATTATTAGGCACGTACTTCTCAGCATACCTGCCAACCTTATCTGTCTCGAGCTCAGTTGCATATGACTTAACAGTAATCCAATTAGACCCGCTCAGCCAGGAAAACCAAATCTTTCCAGTGGGCGTAAACAAGAATCCGTTAGTCGCGCCGCCTACATCTACTGTCCAATTGCTTCTAATCCTGGAAAGCTCATTCGCCAAATCCTGCTTGAACCTGGCAACATTCAACAGCTTTATAACAGTAACCTCTGTCTTAACATACTCTGAATTCTGATAAGTAGCAGTAAACGCATCACCCATAGTGCCGGCAGACTTATTAGTTCCAGTGAAAGCATCAGAAGGAGGAGAACCTTTAACAGAGCTAATGAACTTGTTGTAAGCGATGTCAGTCTCAATCAATTCAGAATACTTCTTAGAAGTAATCTCAAAAGCGCCCAAACTCCACTTGTAACCATTACAGTCCCACTGCTTATTTCCCTGAGTATCACGAATGCCGGTATCAACACACCAATAAACAAGAACATAATTAATACCCTTAACAAAACGCTCATCGCTCACAGGAATAATAAAAGTTGCCTTATTCAAAGCCCACTTCTGGGCAATCTTGCCGCTTTTTCCAGTACTAGCAACAGCCTTCTCCCAAAAACTAGAAGTAAACTTCTTGTTAAGAACCCAAGCCTCAGAATAAACATAAAAAGTCTTAGTAATGCTTGAAGGCTTTTCAACAGTCACAACAATATCGTCACCAAAAATCGCAGCAGTAGGAGTAACATCAGTATATTTCAATTCAGAATAATTAACAGGAATGGCACCTGGAGAAATCGGAATTCCACCCAAAGCCCTGCCAACAGACACCTGACCGCCAGGCGAAGGAGGACTAGGAGGCAGTTCCTCGCTACAGCCGGCTAGCAAAAACAGCAAAACTGCCAAAAAAACAAACCATTTCATCCTGCAGGTTTCACCATATCAGACGGATACTTCTCCAAATAAGCCTCAATAATCTCCTTGTTCGCAGCGCCGTTATCAAAAGTTTCAACGTAAACAATCACTTTACCGCTGGTCCAAATGCAAACACGATGGTCAGTCTGGTCAAGGAACAAAGCAACATTGTGCCCTTTATACGCCTGCCAGCCCTTAATCACAATATCCCTGAACAACTCAGGATTAAGAATGGTCTTGTCAACCTCAACACGATCATTAAATTCAAACACGTGCACCAAAACCAGCAAACCCTTAGACTCATTATACTTGGCATCATAACGAATAACGTTAAGATCAAGGAAATTATCCTTCTCAGCAAGAGTAGACATCACAGTGAACGGGAAAATCTCCTTGTTAAGAACAAACTCGTCAACGTCAGCCATCTCAGGAATCGCGCCAGTAGCAGAACCCATAACATTCAAAGTCACAAGCATCCACTTCCCGCCATTGCAATCCCACTCACTGCCAGTCGTAGTACAAGCGAAAACTACCAAATAATTGCTGCCCACACTAAACTTGTTTGCATCAATAGGAACAGTACCAAGAGCTCCACCCTTAATCCACTCCTTAACCTGCTCGCCCTGCAAAGCAAACTTCTCCCAAGTCCTAGACTTTGAATTAAACAAGTAGCCATTAGAATAAACATAATCGTAATCGTAAACGGTAATAATCGCACCATCACCATAATACGGCTGGGCAGGAGTCACCATCACATTCTTTGAAGCAGCAGCCCAAGCAGGCATGGCGCCAGCCATTCCAGCCAAAGCCTTTCCAACAATACTATCCCCGCCTGGTGCAGGAGGACTAGGAGGAAGCTCCTCATTAGCACACGCTGCAAGAAGAACAAACAACAAAACCAAAGCAAAAACTTTTTTCATAATAAACACCTCTTTCATCTCGGCAACTCTCTTACGACCTCATCCACAAAAATATCCTTCCAACCGCACGCGCGCAAATGCATACGCAAAGTATCAAGCCTGTAACCGGCTTTCTGATAATTAATCAAATACTGCCTCAACAACCTCTTATTCTCAATAATATCATTCTTATGATTGACAATAGCCATAATAATCATTCCAGCAACAATCAACAGAACAAAAAAGAACAGGACAAAACTCAAAATCAAATTCTTCCTGGAAGAACTCTCAAGAGTGGAAAGCTGATCAAAGAAAGGAGCCTCAACAGAAGGACGCTGTTTCAAATTGTTAACTTCAACAACCAAAGCATCAATCTGGCTCTGCATAGCATCAAGCCTTGCAGCCATATTAGATGCCATAGAAACCTGAGCTTCAGCAGTATTCAAACGCTGCTCCCAAGCAGGAAGCAAGTCAACAGCCCCCAGTTTCTCCTCAACAGCATCCAAACGGGCGATAACAGCAGAAAAACTCTCACCACTAGGAATATCAATATCAGCATATTCTGAACTATAATCGGTAGCTGTAGTTGAAACAACAGGATAAACTGTAGGAGAAACATTAGTGGTTGTGGTTGTTGTATCAGCAGCCATGCCAGGAACAGGCGGAGGAGGAGGCAAATCAATAGTCTGCCAACCAGTAATAGAACCCCTTGAAAACAATAAGAAAATTCCAAGAACTGCAAGTACAAGTACTACTGCCACACTCTTTTTCATAACTCGTAACTATAATATATTAGTATTTAAAGCTTTAGTCTATCAAAAATAACTACCCAAGGTCATTTCAACATCAAAAATAGAGAATTTTGATTAACCATTAATATTGTCAAATCCTGAATAATGCCAATACATTTTTTGGGAACTTGAAAATCTCAAAATTTTCAAGTATTCTCTTAGAGAATTTCGACTAATAATAGTCCACAATTAGCTGGACAGAAGGATGAAGCTACGATTTAATCATCAGAGCAGACTTGCTGATTAGAATTCTTTTGTATCATATATTCCGCGCGGTCGATTCGCATTCCCAAACCAGGAAATAATATCGTCATCATCTGGCGGAAGCGCCGGCTGACTGCCAGAAACCGGTTTCCTGCACTCCTCGAAATGCCCTGGCGTGAACAGCCATTGCCCAACGCAATCATAAAACATAGTTTCATGCGTTTTATTGGTAAGATGGTTTCTATACGTTTCATTTGCAATAGTATCAATCATACGATTAAACAGCTGAAGCCGGTTCATCGGAGATTTTACTTTCGCCCATTGAGCAAGCGAGCAGCGGTCAATCTTTTTCCTTGGTATGTCGCCCAGCATTCCCTCAAGCTTTTTGCCTATTTTGCCGGCCTGCCTAAAATTATAAGACGAATCCACCGCAGCTATAGCGTCGCCTGCCTCTATACACTCCCTAACAGACGCAGCAGTATACCTGGCAGTTATAAGCCGGTCTGCAATAAAGCCATAAAACTCAGACTCCTCGCTTGCCAGCATAGACCTCAGCGTTGATTCAATGCTAATTTCAGGCGGAATCTTTAGTTTACAGCTCCTGTTATAAATCGGAACCCTGGTTTCATCCCCATTAAACGATGATAAGCAAATCTTGTCTTTCTTCAGGCGCTCAAATAAGCCATATGCCTCTTCATACGTGACCGGGTCTGCATCAGCATTGAGCAAGGCAATTGCAACGCCTATGCCTGCCTTGTTAACATACAGTTTAACATCGCCGTCAAATCGGCTTGCGCACAGGTTAACTAATACGTCTATCGGATAGTGCTTTCCAAAACCACTGAGCGAAAGATCAATCGGCTCACAGTTTACCCCAAACTTAGAAAGCGATTCTGCAAACGGCGTTTGCTTCACAAAATAAACAGAACCATTGTGCTCTACAACAAAATTCAGTCCTGTTTCAGTAACACTCAAATCCTTAAGTTTCAAAATAACATGCTCAGTCTTTACCTTGCCTGACAGCAAATCAGGCGAATAATCCTCAAAATTCTGGACGTTTATGAATGTCATATGCTACTCAAAACATGATGAACGCTTAAAAAGCTTTGGAACCAAAATTATTCAGCAATTCTTTCTTCCCTCTTTGGCAATTTCCTCCAATTCGCCTATGAGTTTTTCCTTTTTACTATGACATTTTTGTCGCAAAGGATTAAATGCGGCAAAGCCTTAAACACCCTAATTGTGACGACAGTGTCGCAGGAGACAAAATGGCAGAAGAACAAAAAGAACAAATCGGATTCCACAAAGGAGCACTGACAACCCTAGCAAAAGAAAGGCAGGAAATGCTCAGAATACTACAGATAGTAGAACAACTAATGCAAGCACACCTGAAAGCGCTAAAAGACATGGGCGTAGACCTCGAAGCAGAAGCAAAAAAGACAAGACCGCTTGAAGAAGCAGTGAAACGCGGAGTATAACAATGTACAATTGCGGAGGTTATTCAGGAACGGCAAACTACATCTCAGCAGGCGGAGGAGGCTATTCCAGCGGGTACTCAGCAAGCTCCTGCTCCAACTCCTACGGCGGAAGCTCATACGGAGGCAAAGCAGAATACTCAATGCCGGAAACGCCAAACTTCTCAGCAGAAACATTCCTTGCAGAAGACCGACCAACAACCCCAATGATTTCAGAACTAGGAGATATCAAAGAAATAATAGAACAAACATTCGAAAAAATTACAGGACAAGAATTCCCTGAAGAAGACATCAAAATAACAATCTGCAACGAAGAACAATTCCACCAAATGCAGACAGCAAACGGAGTAGTAGGATTCAGCTATAACAGGTACGGCAAAGGAACATCAGAAATATACGCAGTACAAGACCAAATGGACAAACTATTACTAACGATAGGACACGAACTGGGACACGTACTAGGCCCAACACTCCTGAACAGACAAGACGAAGAAGCAAAAGCACACGCATTCTCCCTAGCCTGGATGGAAACAATCAGAGACAACAACATCGGAGGACTAGAGCCAAACATTACGCCAAACCCGGCACGCAACGGACTCCACGATGTCGCATTCGATTTCGTCAAATACCTATTAAAAACCGGCGCGAGCTCATTCGACGTATTCAAAACACTCTCGCACGGACTAACCAGCATCATAGCGGAGGCACACTAAAATGCCAAAAAAAACAGAAACAACAGAAACAAAACCAGAACCAGCAAAGTACGAAGAGAAAAAGGACGAGAAGCCAAAACAAGAACTCGAACTGCCAGCAAACCTGCCACCAGAAGTAGCAGAAAAACTCAAGATGATAAAGGAAAAACTCACAAATTTCCAGAAAAAAATAGTCGAAAAGTTCGACAAATACATAGTAGGAGTGGCACTATTGCCTCCCCCAAGACCGCCAGCACCAAGCCTACCACCAGACATCTTCGCAGAAGAACAAAAAAGGTACGAAGAAGAAAAAGACAAGTACCACACACTCGTTCTCGTAGACGACACAGAACCAACAAAAATGACAAAAGGAGAGCTAAGAGACAAGCTCACAACAATAATGGACGCAACATCAAAAGAAATCGACAAAAACATCTTCCCGCAAACACTACTTTTATCTGAATTGTGGCAGAACTGCTTTGACGGAAAATATGATTTGCTGCAGTTAATCGGAATGAGCGCTCCAATCTACGACACAGGAATGCTCGGCGCCCTAAGAATTGCAGAAATCCACAAATCAATGGTTTTGAAAAAGTTTGAGAAATACATTGTGGCATATGTTTTAGCAGGCTCAATGGTCCAAGGCAGATCAACAAAAGACTCAGACATCGACGTATTTGTCGTAATCGACGACACTGACGTCAAAAAAATGACAAGGGCTGAGCTAAGAGACAAATTAAGAGCCATAATCATAGGAATGGGAATAGAAGCAGGAGAAATAACAGGCATCAGAAACAAAATAAACATCCAGATATACATTTTAACAGACTTCTGGGACTCAATAAGAGAAAGCAATCCTGTCATCTTCACGTTCTTACGTGACGGAGTTCCATTCTACGACAGAGGAATCTTCATGCCGTGGAAACAATTGCTCAAGATGGGCAAGATAAAACCATCAGCAGAAGCAATAGACATCTTCATGAGCTCAGGAGAACAAACAATTGATCGCGTGAAGTTCAAGCTCAGAGACATCGGAACAGAAGACTTCTTCTGGGGAATACACACGCCAACACAAGCGGCACTGATGCTGTACGGCATACCGCCTCCAGCACCAAAAGAAACCTGCACGGTATTACGAGAGATTTTCGTCAAGAAAGAAGGACTCCTTGAAGAAGAATACGTAAAAATTCTGGAGAACGTCATACAGGTAAGAAAAGACATAGAACACGGAGTCAAAAAAGACATAACAGGCAAAGAAATTGACAAACTTTTGACAGACTCAGAAAAATACATGAAAAGACTACAGAGACTGTTCACGCAAATCGAGAAATTAAAAGAAGACGAAAACATGGTAAGCGCGTACGAAACACTCCAAACAATATTACGAGACGTACTCAAAATGGAAGGAGTAGAAATAGCGCCGGAAGCAGAACTATCGCAGTTATTCGAAGAAAAACTGATTGCGACAGGCAAAATGCCTGCCAAGTTCTTAAGAACGCTGCACGACGCCTTCAAAGCAAAAGACGAATACGACGCAGGAAAACTTTCGAAGACAGACGTCGAGAAAGTACGCAAAGACAGCGGAGAACTCATCAGGTATTTAATTGACTACATGCACAGAAAGAAAGCGCACGAATTCGAAAGAGCAAGACTCCGAGTAAAACACGGACAGAAATACGGAGAAATAACACTATTGGGCAACACGGCGTTCATCGTCCGCGACATGGACGCGGCAGAGAAAACAATGGAAAAAGCGCCAATAAACCCGGACGGCTCGCTGGGCAACGCAGGACCGTGCACTCCAGAAGAATTCGAGCACGCGATGGCAAAACTAGCGCCGGTAAGAGTGGCATTCAGAGAACCATTATTCGAAAGCCTGAAAAGATTCTTCGGAGAATACGAAGTATTAATTTAATTTTTTTAAATTTTTCTATTTTCGTGCTGCAGCTCAACAGAAGACTTCTTCACGTGCTTCAAAACACCCTTAAGAGACTCTATTGGCGTTGGCTTTGATTTGAGCCATCTTGCAAAAACATGGCAATCCAACTCATCCCAAAAAAACCAAACACCGCAGTTTTTCGTTTCGCATTTTTTGTCAACAATGAAATCATATGTATTCCTGCATTTTGGGCAAGTAATTTTGTGTTTCACCACATCGCAACAATAGTCCTTTTCTATCAGCGCACGCTCATTTTTATAAAAGAATTGCGCGGGTCTAAAACCCCGCACTTTAGTGCGCAATTCTTTTATCCCGCAAACTCGCCTATAAAAGCGAGGAGCGTAAAACCACGGACTTTAGTCCGTGGTTAGCTCCGAGCGGCGAGTTTGCGTTATCAAAACAAATACGGCATAAATTGAGGTTGTAATTAGACAGCATAAATTCTTCATACGCTTTTCCACAAAACGCGCATTTGTTCGTTTTCATTTTTAAAAGATTCTCTTTGCAGTTTCCCTGCTTTTCCTTGCCTGCTCAGGTGCCGCTCCAAGCCTGACACCGTGCTTTTGCGCAATACGCTGCAAGTCGTAAACTGTCGTATTAAGTATTTCCGCTGCTTTGCCTATACTGATTCTTCCTTCGGCAACAAGGTGAACAATATACTCTTCTGCGCCTGTATGCAAAAATTGGCGCAGTGTTGTAGCCTGGTCTAAATGCTCTTCCTGCGCGCGCAGGCGCGAAAGCACAAAAATCTCTTCAGGAATCCTCATTGGATATGATATAGTCGTCATAGTTTACCTCCAAGCGCTTCGACAGCGCGTTCATAATTTTCTTTTGATACAAATTCCTTAATATTTTCGAGCGCTTCAAGCCCTTCCTTCTCCTGAATTTTCTTTGCGGCGACAAGCGCAACAATGCATTCTGTCGGGACAACAAAAGGTATTCCCTTCTCCTCGAGCACGCTCAAAAATTTCCTGTCATCGCTGACAATAACATCAGCGTTAATTTGTTTGAAACAGTCCATCGCGCTCAGTTCGCCTTTACCCAATCCAGGAATTGCTGTTTTTACGCGGACCTTTCTCACTTGTATTTTTCCTTCATGAATAAACCGCTCGATTTGGTACGCATCGCCGTATAATCTTTTCTTTCCAGCAACAACGGCTTCTTCATAAACGCGCTCCGAAATAATGCAATCGTGCCGTATCTGCTGAAAAATTCCGGAACGTACCAGCTTGATAAGACCGTCGGTATCAAATACAATCTTACTCATTAATGTACAAATATGCACAAACTTATATAAAAAGCTTTCCATTACAAAACCTGACGCGCATCAGTTTCTAGACTGAAACGAAGAAATCATTTTAAACTCTATTCTTTTTCTTATTTTTTTATGGGCTACATAAAGGTAAAAAGAGACACGCTCGACACAATATCGAGAAATGAAGAATTTGCAGTAGATACCAACGTAATAGTGGGCGCAGCAGAAAATAATGATCCTGGATTAATACAAGAAGTAATAAAGTACCAGAACTGCTCTGTAACAAACACCTGCCTTAATGAGCTAAAAGGCCTGATGAAAAGCGGGATGTTTAATGGCGAGCAAATAAATTGGCTGGAAAGCTTTATTCTGATGTTCAAAAACCGAGTAATTATTGTTCCTCAAGCGGAGAGGATAAAAATCGAAAAAGAACTCAACAACCTTGTCCCTCTTCTTCCGAGAAGCGCAGCATATTATGTTGTTTCAAATTTTATGGACGAACTGTGCAAAAAATGCGACCAACTCCAGCAATTAAAGACTTCCCTTACAAAAGAAGATTACAATAAATTCGCAGAAGAGTATAAAGAAGAAGTAGAAACGCTCAGAGAAAAATGCGAAGACCGGTATTTGGACCTATCGGAAAATTTTATCTTTATCCCCCAGCCTGTTGAAGCAGTTTATATGAATGAAATCATGAAATTTGTTGATTCCAAACTCGCGGAAATGTGGAAGGTGGTAGTCAATTCCAAAGGAGATTTAAATTATGTAAAAAGTCAAATCAAAAAAATCAAAAATAAAACCTATGAGAACGATGTAAGAATAGTCGCAGAATCAATCATAAAAGGAATAGAAACAATATCAGATGATTCGGATGTGATGTGGCTCTTCACCCTTTACTATCTTCGCCACGCAACCCAAACAGGACATCCTTGAAAACGTAGCCTTCTTTACCGGAATATCTGACAACACGCTTAAAACGCACATCGCCGTTAATGATACAATAAGCAAAGGACCTCTTTAAGCGGGTGTTTTCCTCTGCCTGAAGCAAAGCAATAGCATATCCGTTCTGCCTGTTTTTATCAGAATCATTAATGTAAGGTATGAACGCTTTACATTCGGGCAGAGCTTTGCTGATTATCTGCTTAATATCAGTATGAACAATCAGCTCTCTTCCAGGAGGAAGTCGATAAGAGCTTTGAGCAACAAACAAGCCGGAATCAAGACTGCCGATAAGAAAACCCCTATCAAAACGGTTTGTTTTCATCAGCGTCTCAAAATGAGCGCGCTCCAACAAGACTTCAAACTTTTCCATACTCCCAGTCAAGCTATAGAAGAAGAGTTTATAAATTTTACTATTATTAAGTGGTTACAACTGGCTTTCTTGACCGAGGGCAATATTGAGCCGGTCCTGCAGAGTAGTGAGAACTTCAATAGCTTTTGCCTCGCTATTAGTTTGAGCGACAGATTTGCGATAATGATGATATAGTTCCTTGATAACCACTGAGAGAACAGCATCAGGCGGAATATGATCTTTCCTGGTAGCTGTAAGAGATGAGTTTACAATGCTTTCAACATACTTCTTTGCAGGATCATAACCAAGAGCAAGACTGTATTTCTTGATAGCTCTTTCAACTCTCCTGTGCTGATTATAAGACATTTCCATAACTAGACTGGCTAGTGACCTCTTTAAAAAGATTACTGAAAAATCAACTGCACTGAAGGACCACGCTTTCAATTCCAGGCATAACACAGATTTCGCCAGGAACACAGTCCAAAGGCGGATATTCATAACAGAAAGCCGCATTAGGACAGTTCACGCCAGCATTACAAGTGCCAACCTGCTTCCACGTATGTTTAATCGGGGTGACAGTAACACACTTGCAGAACGTGCAACCCTGACCTTCAGGACAATCAGCATCTTTTTCACACTGTTCGACAGGTGATTCAAGAATGCCATTACCGCAAACAGCAGGAGGCAACTGAATACCGCCGCCAGCACCACTGCCAGAACTACCACTTCCGCCACCGCCAGCTCCACCACCATCACCGCCACCTAAACCACCGCTGCCAAAACCACCGGCAGAAGCGCCTGCTCCATCTGGAGGAGGACCAACACCTGCCTCACACTTGCAGTCAGGCATCTTGCACCGCGTATTAACAGGACAGTTCAAGCCAGGCATCCCACATTCAGGATTCAAAACACCCATGCACAACTGAGGCTGAACAACAATTATAGAAGTTATACTTGCCTGCTGAGCATAAGCCATTTGCTGCTTAGACAAACAACGGCACGATTTATCAACAACAGGAGTACTGCACCTTCCAGGACACTTCATATCATCAGGAGCATCACAATCCTCTGCGCCCTCTCTTACTTGATTGCCACAAACAGGAATAATTTCGTAACTGAACCTTGCAAGCTTCTGCTTAGGCTTAATCTTAGTGCCTTCAAAAGTAAACTTCACATTCTTGTAAACCTCAACCTGACCTTTCCTGAACTGGCGCAAATCAGTATTATCAAAATAAACAGCGGCAAAATCATTCGCCACCCTGTCAGCGTAAATCTTCACCACAAGACTTCCAATTTGAACATTCAAAGGCTTGTTTGCTTCAACCTCAAACTTTCCTCTGTCTGTTTTGATTGCAAGACCAGCATTGCCCTTGTATAGGTAAGCAGCACCACCAATAACAACAAGCAGAATCAAAAACCACAAGATAGCATTATTCTTCTTACGCATACATATCACCTTTTTAACAAAAGATTGGAAAGAGAGTATATAAAATTAATTAAAAAAAAGAAAAAATATTAAGTACTCCAATAGGGTGTTCCTACAAGTTGGCCGTTCACAACAGTCCACTTCATCAGTATAATGCTGATTGTTTGAGAGCCCGTATCTGGCATAGGTGCTTTTGGAGTCACAGATACAAATGTGTTCCCAGGAACACCTGGTTCGCTTGAAGGTGCAGTTTCTGCTTCTAAGAATGAATTGAGTTTCAAGAAGTCAAAACTTGATTTAATTGTTTGTTGCGGCGCAGCTGTCACAGGCGCTGTTACTATTGATGTCATTGCCGGACAGGTTGCTGGCGTGGTTCCTGTTGTTTGTGTTAATGCAATCTTTTGATTTGCTATCTCGAGTTGTTCCTTCAATCTGCTAATGTCTGCTTGATATTGAGTATTTTCTTTTGTTAATTTAGCAATAGTTTTCGTGCTATCGCCTGCCAGTTTTGCTTGAGTTTCAAGTGCTCTATTAGCGCCTTGCAAACCGCTTATCTGGTTTCTATAGTTTGCTTCCATAGGATTTATCCTATTAGCACATCTTTTATCGCAATCATTAGTTGGCATTAAAGATGCCTTGCCAGCACAGCTCACCAAGAACATTGCCATAACGGCTAAACATAAAATCATAATTAGTTTTCTCATCGTATCACCTCATTTGACTAATATACAGTTTTGTATACTGAGTATTTAAATTTTACCCCTAATGCGTCGTTCACAACCTTAATATATGATACAAGACTAACACTATATTATGTACAGGGTAAAAACGGGGTTCACAGTGGGAGACGCGATGACGCTAAACCCAATAACGATTTCTCCAAGCAAAACACTGAGAGAAGCAGGCAAAGTAATGGCAAAAGAACACGTAGGAGCACTCTTAGTAAAAGAAGAAGACAAAGTCGTAGGAATACTCACAGAACAGGACATAGTCAGAAAAGCAGTAGCAGTGCTAGGCAACCCGGCAACAAAAAAAGTAAAAGAAATAATGGCAACAGACCTGATAACAACAACACCAGACGAAGACATATTTGAAGCAATAAGAATAATGAGAGACTACAACATCAGACACCTCCCAGTGCTCCACCAAGGCAAATTCATAGGACTCGTAACACTCAAAGACATACTAAAAATAGAGCCAGACCTATACGAAATCCTGGTAGAAAACATAGAATTAAGGGAAGCAGAAAGAAAACCAGTCAAATGATGACGGGAAAATATTATCTTGATTCTTGCATTTGGAGAGATTACATTGAGAATCGCTCTGACAGATTCAGGCCATTAGGTGACTGGGCATTTGCTTTAATTAAAAAAATAATACAAGAATCCTGCTCGATAATATATTCAAACTTGGTTGAAGAAGAATTACTTTCGGCTTTTGACGAAAATCAAATAATAAAGATATTATCTATAGTTCCAGATGAACTTTTAATCAAGGTTGAAGTAAAAGAAGAACAACTTAAAGAAGCCATAAAAACAGGAAAAAGGTTAAATCTTCCTGTGAAGGACGCCTTACATGCGATAATGGCAAGAGACAATCACGCCATACTGATATCCAGAGACAAGCACTTTTATGAACTTTCAGAACAAATGACTATCAAAAAACCCGAGGACTTAATCTAGACGAACATTTAATTTATCAGCAATTTTCTTGATGGCAATCTTTCCAGCTTCCTCATCGCTTCTTTTTGCCTTCAAACTGCCTTTAAATTCAGCCAGTTTCTTAATCACTTCTTCTTTTTCCAATTCATTCAATTTTGATCTGATGGCATCCCTGATGAATTCGGTTCTAGTACTATATCTGAAATTTTTAATAGAATTGTCCATGTCGCTAGCCAATTTTTCTTCCATTTTCAAACAAATCGTTTCCATATTACTTAGTATATACAAAGTAATATTAAAATCTTTCTATTTCTCATTTTTTATCTCACGCTGGCCTTCATATAAACCAATTTTCTCAATAACACCTTGACTACCTCCTCTTTTTCCATCAACAAGCGAAACCAAAGTTTATTTAAATAGTCCTGGGATCACCCTATGTGAATGAAAGACAGCATATTCATCAAAGTATTGGGAGATTACCCCTTAATCAGAGTGCTCAACCACTTTCTGATATACAGGGAATTTGATTACTCGCTGACAGACATAGCAGAAAATTCAGGCATTGCCTGGTCAACCCTGAATCTCCTGTGGCCAAAATTAGAAAAAAACAAAATGGTAGTGCACACAAGAGACGTAGGCAAAGCAAAAATGTTCAAACTAAACACCTCAAACAAAATCGTACAAGACTTAATCAAATTCGCAGATTCAATTGTCTGGGATTACACGAAAACAAACATCCTGAAAGAAAAGGAGATTGCGATAACCAGATAAAGTTTCAAAAGCTAAACTTTCTATAAAACGCCTGCTTGACAACCTGAACAACAAAAAGGTAAACCAGAACTATCCCTGCCAGAGCAACAAGAATCTTCGCAGGCAAGGGAACAAAGCCGAAATAAGCGCCAACAGAAGTGAAAGGCAAAACCCAGCCCACAACAACACACGCAATACTGCTCAAAAGCAAATAAATGCTCGGCATACTCTGAATGAAAGGAATCTTCTTCGTCCTAATAACGTGAATGACAAGAGTCTGCGTAGCCAAAGACTCAATAAACCAGCCAGTCTGAAACACAGAAGCGCTCGCACCAAACAGGTAAAACAGCACGAAAAACGTGGCAAAATCAAACAGCGAACTAACAGGACCAAAAACGTACATGAACCTTTTAATGAATTTGATGTTCCACCTTTTAGACTGCTGAATCCATTCCTTATCAACATTATCAGTAGGAATAGTCACCTGGGAAAAATCATAAATAAAATTATTCAACAAAATCTGAACAGGAAGCATAGGCAAAAACGGCAAAAACACAACCGCGCCGGCAGCGCTGAACATATTCCCAAAATTAGAACTAAAACCCATCATAATAAACTACATAGTATTGCCAAAAGCCTTCCTGACCTCCAAAATACCCTCTTTAAGAACGCGAAGACTTTAGTGCGTCAAAACAAACTCAGCAGACTCCCTTGCAACATCAACAGCATTTCTAACAGAAATGCCCACATCAGCAGACTTCATAGAAG
>JAPLZR010000047.1 GCA_026394935.1 Candidatus Woesearchaeota archaeon | reverse complement strand
TATGTTCTCAGAGTATAGCGAGAAGTCTTTCCATTCATATGCAGAATAGCCAACGTCTTTTGCAAGGTATATCTGGAACCTGTTTATCTTGCTCAGCACAGTGCTGTTTTTGATGTAAACCCAGACACCTATAAACTGGTTTGTGAGATTGACTGTTATTGCTTTCTGGCAGAAGAAATCAGTATTTGTCGTGTCTCCTTTTGTTGGCGTGAGCGATGCAGTTCCCTGTACCTTGTCAATTGTGGTGTTCACTATTCCTGCAGGAGCATTATAACAGTTCCAGCTCGTGTTTGTGTCGCAGCTGTCAATCAGCGTCTGATTTCCAGTTGTTAAGCTTCCAGTATTGCTGTATCCTGAAAAGTCATACGTCTTTGCAGTATCACTTCCGGTCAAGTCAGTGCTCTGGAAATCAAACGGCAGGTTCAGCACAGTTATTGATGTTGCATTCCTATACCAGTTGATTACGTTTTCAACTGCGTGACCATCTGCATCATTCGTGCTTTGGTTGTAAACAGTCAAGTTACTCTTCGTCGTATTGTAAACATAGCTCGCATTAAGTACAGGAGTTCCTTGCGTTGGCGCAGTATTGTTTCCCAACCTGTAATTAGAGAAACCGTTTGCCATCCACTCAACCCTGCCTCCGCCAAACCAAGAAATGTTGCAGTTCGGCGGCAAGCAGCTCGTGTATGTTCCTGTATCTCCGCTGTCTTTTTGTATAATCGTCCTGTAATTCGCCCAGTAAACGCCGGCAAGCTGGGCAAGGAATGTAACATTAAAACCAGGCCTTGCAGTCGTGTTGACAAACAATTTATTGTTTGCTATGTAAAATATGCTCGTGTTCGCGAAGTTTGTACTAGCAGACAGGTTGATTGCGTCACGGAACTGCAGCAAGCCATTGTTTCCGCTCAGATAAACATATCTCGGAACACTCGGCGAACCCTCAAATTTATTGTTAAAAGAGGTTTCATCATTCAGCATTAAAGAATACACAACTATATTGTCCCAGGTCGTGTTAGTTACATTATTTCCATAGCTATTTGTGAAAGAAAAGCCATTCCAGTAGCTCTGATTGATAATGTTGTTTTCAAACCTGTTGTTGTTTGCACTGTACAGGTATATTGGGTAGGATGTGACATTTTTGACTGTGTTGTTTTGAAGGATGTTGTCCTGCACAGGCGCACCAGCATTGTAGAGCCCGATTCCATATGTGTTCCATGCCTGGTCCATAACGTTGTTCTTTACAGTATTCCTGTAAGAGCCGCCAGTGCTGGTCTGCCCTTCAATCCAGATGTTTGATCTTGAGCTGACATAAATAGTATTGTCCTGTATCAGCGTGTCGTTTGAAGCGACAAGAGTGATTGAGTCATACGTTCCTGTATTGTTTATTTTATTGCTGGTGATATTATTGTTTACTGACTGAACGTGATAGATTCCAATCAGGCCTGAGCCGTTTATTTCATTGTTATCAACGATGCTGTTACTCATGCTTGTAACGTACATTCCTATCTCAAACTTGTTAAGTTTGCAGTTCTTGATTGTCACGCCACTTCTGCCATTCACCCTCACTCCATAGCTTCCTCCTGACGAGTCTCCTGTTATGCTGAAACCATTGCAGTCCAACTGGATATTATTCGCACCAAACTCAATGCAATTTCCAGCCCCTACCTGAGTCAGGTTTGATATCAATATTGCATCTCCTGTGATTATTGTCCCGCATGCAGAAACTATTGTCACTCCATTTGATGTGTTTGTTGTTCCATCCATGTATCCGTCATTCGGAGTTGACTCTGCTGACCAAGTGCCTCCTGTAGCGTATTCCTGCGACACGATTGTGCTGTATTTCGGAACACCAGCATTATAATCAGCAGCAATCTGCTGTGCAGACAAAGACTTGTTGTAGATGCGGACTTCGTCGACTGTTCCGTTGAAGAAATTTGATGGAGCAGTTGAAAGCAAGCCGCCTCCAATCATAACCGGCCAGTCTGTTTTATACACGCTGCTTCCTACGAATGCTTTGGAGTCATTGAGTATTCCATTTATATATAATAATAAATACGTTCCGTTCATAACTGAAGCTACATGATACCAGGTGTTGGTTGTAATAACTGTTGTGGTGGTCGTGTCAAATCCGCCGCCGGTCTCATTAAAAACTCCGCATTGGAAGGCATCTGTGTCTTGTACTTGACAGTAATATGATGTGTTGGAATAGCCGAGCCAGTTAGTTTTTGAAACTGGCTTTGCCCAATCATCAAGCGTATTTGCTTTCATCCAGAATTCTACTGTTAATCTGCTCATTCCTTCCAGAGTGCTTGAGTCGGAGACGTTTATGTAATCATTCACTCCATCAAAGCTGTAAGCCCCTCCAGAAATTCCAGAACTTGTCCAAGTCGCACCGCTAACAGTTCCTGTATTCCCATACGAAGAATAATCAACTGTTTGCTGAGGCGGAGCGCCCTTCTTGTACAATGTTTTAATTTCTGTGACGCTAAGAGAGCGGTTGAAAACGTGGACTTCATCGATTTTTCCGTTGAATGCATATCCGTCATAGTCTACTCCTCTGCCTATTTCAGTAACACTTGTTGCCCCGCTGTCAGTAATATCCCTGTCTGAAGTGAAGCCTCCATCAGGCTGTCCGTTAAGGTAAAAATTGACAGCTCTTGTTGAGTACGAATATGTCATCACTGCATGATACCATTTGTTGACGCTCAGTACAGTGTTTCCTGGGCTTTCAATAAATCCCGTGGCATTCATAATATTGGCCCATAGTTTGTTCTTGTTTGTTCCGTCATTGCTTCCTCTGATGGAAAATACATATCCATTGGTTACTACACCCGCACCGCCTGTTGCTTTGGAAAATATGCTTCCTAGCCAGTCATCCGGCTCTGCATCCATGTAAATCCAGGATGCGATAGTGAAGTCTTTACCTACCATTGCAAGATTTTGGTTGTACGGAATTCTTACTGCATCATTGGTTCCGTCAAAGTCATAAGCGCCATCAACCTTTCCGGCAGAAAGGTAAGCCGGACAATTCGTACAGCTTCCGCTATTGCCATAACCAGAAAAGTCCTTCATATTATTCTCAAAGTACCACGCACCAACCTCATTTGTAACAACAGAATGCCTTGAAGTCAAGCCGTCAAACGGCATATTCAAGACAGTGATTGAGTTTCCATTCTTTAACCAGTTTGTGATATTAATCACAGAATTGCCGTCAATATCACTGACACTCTGCGGATACACAGTAATGTTTGTGCTTGACGCGTTTGCAATCGGTGTTCCCTGCGTTGGAGCGTTTCCCACCTGCACTCCATTTGACATTGTCGCGTTCCCATCTTCATAACCATTGTTCGGAGTGACTTCGCAATACCATGCATCACCAATAGAAAGCTCCTCAGAAACCATTTTGTCATACTTAGGAGCGCCGGAGTTATAATCGGCGGATATTTCCTGCGAGGTCAAAGCCCTGTTGTAGATGCGGACTTCGTCCATAGTGCCGTTGAATGGATAAGATAGTCCTTGATCTCCTCCGCCGATGTATATATCTTTATTTGATGAGACAATGCTTGCCGGCCCTGCGCCGATTGCTGCCTGACTGCCGTCAACATACAGTGTCAGGTTGGTGCCATTATACGTTCCGACTATGTGGTGCCACTGATTCTGTTTTCCAGTGTAATCGTATGATATTTGTTTGACTCCGCCGTCTGTTCCGTCTACAGATGCTCTCCATACAAGACTGGTGGTTTGCAAATCAAGTGACCAAGCCCTGAAATTTCCAGGAGTATACGTCCATCTGTCAGCAATATATTGCGCGGCAGGTGTGAGCGAGGTTGTATTTATCCATACTTCAACAGTCATTGGGCCTGTTATGTTCAAGCTTGATGCATAAGACGTGCCAATGTAATCATTGACTCCATCAAAACTATACGCTCCGCCAGAAATACCGGAACTCGTCCATGTTGGTCCGCTAACAGTTCCCGTATTATTATAAGAGGTGTAATATTTTGCAGTCGTCGAACTGTTCGTGTCAAACGGCATATTCAATACAGCATAAGAACTGCCATTCCTGTACCAGTTGGTAATGTTTGTCGATGACAGATTGTTTGTACTGTTCACGTTCTGAGGGTAAACAGTCAAATTCTGAGAAGTGCGATTGGTGCCATCAGTTGAATTAAGTATCGGATTGCTTTGCGTGGGCGGAGAGCTGAAAAGATATTTTATTGTGTAATAATTATTGCTGACAGTTCCTGTGACGATAATGTTGTCTACGCGGTCTGTATCAACGCCATATGCGGTTCCGCTGGCGTATGTCGCATTCCACAATGCATTTCCGTTTGAGTCATACTTTATCGTGAAATAATTGCCATTGGCAACGCCTGTAACAATTATGTTATT
This sequence comes from Candidatus Woesearchaeota archaeon, assembly GCA_026394935.1. Classification (GTDB taxonomy): domain Archaea; phylum Nanobdellota; class Nanobdellia; order Woesearchaeales; family ARS49; genus CABMGU01. The sequence continues at coordinate 6,453 of JAPLZR010000047.1, read as the reverse complement.
AGACGGGTCTGTTGCCACGCTGCGGCCAGTATCCGCACCCCCGCTATCATACGTATTGTTCCATACGTGGTTTCCGTTCGAGTCGTACTTTATTGTGCGGTAATTGCTGTTATCACTGCCAGTCACGATTACGTTATTAGCGGAGTCTGTTGCCACGCCATATGCTTGCGCGCTTGTGCCTGTGTATGACTTATTCCACTGGTAATTTCCGTTTGAATCATATTTTACTGTCAAATAATTACCATTGCCTCCGTAGCCTGTCACGATGACATTGTTGAGCGTATCTGTAGCTATGGCATATGCATTGTAGCCCGCGGTGAAAGTCGCGTCCCACCAGTATTCTCCGGTGGAGTCGTATTTGATTGTGAAATAATCGGTGCCCTTGTACCCTGTAACAATTACGCTATTTTCGGAGTCTGTGGCAACGCCGTACGCATCATCATTTCCCCCACTGTTATATGTATTGTTCCAAATATGGTTTCCGTCAGAGTCGTATTTGATTGTGAAGTAGTTGCCGTTTGCCTGTCCTGTCACAATCACGTTGTCTTCAGTGTCTATTGCTATTGCGTGGGCCATACTATGTGTTCCCACATCGAATGTTCTGTTCCATTGCTGAACCCCGTCCGAGTTATATTTGACGGTTGCATAACCATTAATGACTCCAATTATGCTTGCTCCTGTTACAACCACATTATTTTGGGAATCTGTAGCAATTCCGTATCCATAATCATTCCAGCCCCTGTTAAATGTCTGGCTCCATCCCACGTACATATAAGTTGCTGTGTTGTAAGCATAATCAACATCATCACCAAACCTGAACTCCAAAACGTGCTTTCCCTCAGTCAAAACCTTGCTAATTTCAAAACCAGTCTCATTACAATAATAATCTTCAATGAAAACTGAATTGTTAGTCCACGTGTAATTCAACGTCTGGTTTCCGCAATTCAGCTCCAAGAACTTCAAGTCATAGCCATCTTCAGCATAATCAGTCCAGGTAGTATTAACTACAGTAATTGTCAAATTAGCTGTTCCAGTAGTATTAAACCTCACAGTCCAATTGCCGAACAAAGTCGGATAACTCTGAACGTTAATAACAGCAATATTCCCGCCGCCATAACCAGAGAAGTGCGTCACAGTGAAAGTAACATTCTCTGCGGTCTTATTGAACGGAACGTCTGTAACAACCCAGTCACCCATACAACTCTTGAAGTCAAAATCAAAGTCACTGCATTCGACAATCGCAGTAACATCATCAGTTCTGGGAAGAGTAATAACTGCTTCTTCCATATCAATCGGCTCAGCAGCAAAAACTTCAGTAGTAAGAACTGTGCTGGAAATCCAGTTGAACAAAGCCCTGATGTCAGAAACATTAACGCGTTTGAGGTAAACAGAAGCATTCTCCTTGCTGATTAACACATCAACAAAATCATCATCACGGTCAATAATGTTGAAACATTCATTATCATTCTCATCCTTATTCTTGCACTTCTTAACCTTCTTCCCCTCAATATCAACTTTAGGAATCTTCTTTCCAAACTTGAAAGCCTCAGAAGTATCGCCAACGTGCAATTCAAACTCAGGAACAATACCATCATCAAGCGTAACAACAAGAGAAACATTCTCAAAAGGAGCAGCAGTATCACTGCTTAACTCAAACTCAACATCGCTCACAACATAAACAGGCTGGCTATCATTCGAGTTATGATAGAAAATTAACGTTAAAGTCTCATTATCCAAAACCTTGTCAGTAAAGTTAACATCAAACTCAGGCTCGTCCTGAATTTTCCTGCCAAGCTTCTTAACGCCAAGCATAACAGACTCATTCTCAGGAACTTCAACAACATCATCAATCAGAGTTTCAGTATCATTCACCGGCGTTTCAGGTTCACCTATTGGCAAAGTTTCGTTCTCAGACAAAATCTTAGAAGGTAATGGTTCAGACTCATCATTCCTAATCACCTTCACAACAAAAGACTGCTTATCAGCACCAGAAACCAGCTCAATAGTCTGCTTGCCCTCAAAACCTGCCTTAGGAGTAATGTACATCATAGAACCTTCAATCTCAACAGTCAAGTCCACTGCGTACATAACCTTGAACTCGCGCTGTTCAGTATTCGCAAAGTATTTCCCAAGATAAACAGCAGTAGTATGTTCCTCATAAATCGTGACCTGATTAACTCCAGCCGCAGCAAAACCAGTAATACTTGAACTGCCTGAAAGGAACACCAAAACTCCTGCACACAGCAAAACAAGCAAAGCCAACAGCATATACGCTTTGACTTGACCTTTGGAAGTATAAAGAGGCCGGGAAGAGCGCTTCAGCTGGTGAGCTGTTACACAGAGGGTGCAACAAAAAGCAGCAAAAGCGCCTTTCAACCCCCCGACCCCATATGAAAGAATATGACTAAACAAACCAGGAATGAATAGAAAAGCGAGAACACTACGTAGGAAAAAGACGTTGGATATGACTCTAACCCCCTTTGCTAAAATAAATACCCCCTCTTTAACAGCTCAACACACTATAGTAATACTGGATTTATAAATGTTACGGACAAATAAGAGGAAGTACTGCCGTACAATACGCACACAACCATAATAACAACAGTCTACCTATAGGACTATATCATTCGTGGAGGTAGAAAAAAATGAAAGACATACAAAAATACGCACCGTATCTGCTATTGATTGGCGGACTAGTACACCTGGTCCCAAAACTATACACTTGGCTATCAACCCTGACAGGCGGATATCCCTACATACAAATCGTAGTAGGCGCACTATCAGTCATAGTAGCGTTATTAAGCTTCAAGAAGTAAATTCCAAATTTTTTTTATTATTTTTTTCTGAAAAGGTTTAAATAGGGTTCAATTTCTGAATATTATTAACAAATCACGGTAAATTATCCTGAGCCCGTGGTATCGAAAACCAAGCTTTTCGGAACCACAGGCTCAAATGAGTACATAATCAATAATAGTTTGAGCCCGTGGTCTATCGGAAATTGCGAATTTCCGGAAGACCGCGTGCAATCATAATAAATTAGACAAGAGCCCGTGGTCTAGCGGTTATGACGGCTCGTTGACGTATACGCGCAGCGTATTTTCGAAAACGCTGGCGTTTTCGATATCGAGCAAGTCCCCAGTTCGAATCTGGGCGGGCTCATACCAATTTATCTTACAGAGCGAAGCTCTTTCTCAAAAATATGTAGGTGAGCACGCACAGGCTTGACGAATCTCATTCGGCATTGTCTGGGCGGGCTCATACCAAACGTTTATAAATAAAAGCGCCAATAACAGAAATATGCTAAAAGAGGCACCAAGCAAATATTTCTTCCTAGGAATAATAGCAATAATCGCCATAATCAGCATCATCGTGATATTTCCATTCCTGACAAGCATAATAACAGGACTGCTCCTGGCATACCTTTTCTATCCGTTCTACAACTGGATGAGAAAACTGGTAAAATACAAAGGACCGGCAGCATTCATCACAGCAGTCCTGATAATACTGATAGTAACAATCCCGGCAGTGCTGTTGGTAAAAAACCTTACAACAGAAACAAGCTACCTGTATCTGAGAACGAAACAACATATTGCCACAGGAGAAGTAATCGAAACAAAATGCTATGAAAACAATTTCCTGTGCAAATCAATCAACAGCGTCAACAACCTGATGCGCGATGAAAACATCAAACAATACGCAATCGACAGACTGAATGAAATTCTCACGTTCATCACCAAAAAAGTAAGCGGCATACTATTATCCCTGCCGACAATCGTCATTCATTTATTGCTAATATTATTCACGACCTATTACGCACTCAAAGACGGAAAAGAATTACTGATAAGAGCAACACAGGTCGCGCCATTAAAAGTCCATCACCAGGAACAAATATTCCAGCAATTCAGCGACGTCACATACGCAGTCCTCTACGGAAGCTTTGTAGTAGCATTAATACAAGGCGCGCTCGGAGCATTCGGCTTCTGGCTGTTCGGCATTAAAGGCTTCCTGCTATGGGGCGCAGTCATGACATTGTTCGCGCTGATTCCTTTCGTAGGAACCTGGCTCATATGGTTCCCAGCAAGCCTGGTAATGGGAATAAGCGGTTATCTCGGAGGAGAAACAGGACTAATGTGGAAAGGAATAGGCTTATTCTTCTACGGACTGCTCGTCATATCATCAATCGACAACATCCTCAAGCCGGTAATCGTTGCAGGCAGGGCAAAAGTACACCCAATGCTGATTTTAATCGGAATCCTCGGCGGACTGTACGCATTCGGATTCATAGGACTAGTCCTTGGACCACTGATACTCGCGATACTGCAAACACTACTGCAAATCTATGAACGCGAAAGAAAACCGCACGCAAACGAAACACAGCCGTGCATACTGGGAAGAAAAAATCACCAGCACAAAAAATGAGACTTCTAGTCAAAGATTTGGAAAAATCAGAGATTTTTCCAATCTTTAACCTTCAAAAGAGTGATAAAAGATGAAACTGAAGGTTAAAGACAAAGAAAACCAAGGTTTTCTAGTCTTTGACTTTGCAGGTGCATAAGACATGAAACTCAAAGTCAAAGACATGGACATTGCGACAGGCGATGTGCAAATAGTTCTATTAAACCAAAAAGACGCAAACGAACTGGACCTGCACCACATGGACAGGTTAATCATCAAAAAAGACGGCAAAAAAACAACAGCAGTTCTTGACATTGCAGAAAGCAAAAAAGCAGTACCTCTAGGACACATAGGATTATTTGAAGAAGTTCTCGACGCGTTAAACGCAAAACACAACGACAAAGTAGAAATAGAAATAGCAGACAAGCCGGAAAGCATCACGTACATCAAAAGAAAACTCGACGGAGAAAAATTAGGGCCAAAAGAAATCAAAACAATCGTACGAGACATAGTAGACAACAAACTCACAGACATCGAGCTCACAAGCTTCGTCATCGCAAGCTACACAAGAGGAATGAACAGAAAAGAAATAGCGGAATTAACAATAGCAATGGCAGAAACAGGAGACCAGCTAAAATTCGACAAAAAACCAATAGTAGACGTGCACTCAATCGGAGGAGTGCCGGGCAACAGAACAACAATGATAATAGTCCCAATACTTGTAGCAGCAGGGTGCACTGTGCCAAAAACGAGCAGCAGGGCAATAACCTCGCCAGCAGGAACAGCAGACACGATGGAAGTATTGTGTCCGGTTAGTTTGCCTGTCGAGAAACTAAAAAAAATCATCAAAGACGTCGGAGGATTCATCATCTGGGGAGGCGCAGTAAATCTCGCGCCGGCAGACGACAGAATAATCAGGGTAGAGCACCCATTAAGCATAGACGCAGAAGGACAAATGCTGGCCTCCATAATGGCGAAAAAAGCAAGCGTGGGAGCAACACACCTGCTGATGGAAATACCTATAGGAAAAGGAACAAAAGTTGCAAGCCACAAACAAGCAAAACACCTTGCATTACATTTCGGAGAACTGGGACATTTTCTCAACATAAAAATAAAAACAATAATCACAAACGGAGACCAGCCGATAGGAAAAGGAATAGGACCCCTGCTTGAAGCAAAGGACGTCATCTGCACACTGAAAAGCCACGAGCACGCACCGCAGGACCTCGTAGAAAAAAGCCTCTACATGTCAGGAATACTTCTCGAAATGGTCGGCAGGGCAGGAAAAGGAAAAGGATACCAAATGGCATACAAAATACTCCACACCGGAGCAGCATACGGAGCAATGACAAGAATAGTGGAAGCACAAGGAGGAAAAATGCCAGCCCCGGAAACATTAACGCCTGCAAAAGAAACATACACGCTAAAAGCAGAAAAAACAGGAAAAATAAAAAACATAGAAAACGCAATGGTAGCAAAAGTAGCAAGATTGGCGGGAGCGCCGGTAGATGCAGACGCAGGAATATACCTGCACAAACACTGCGGAGACGAAGTGAAAAAAGGAGAACCGATACTGACGATATACGCGCGAAGCCAGCATAAACTAAAATATGCAGTTGAAACACTGAAAAAAATGGGCGGGGTGACGATAAAATGAGCTTTTACACACTGCGAGACGAGGACAGACAATTCCTATGGACACTATTCTACGCAACAGGAATAATACTGTTCTGGAGAGGAGTCTGGGAAATATCGTACGAGCTCCCATTATTGAAAAACGTTTACTTCTGCTTTTTTGTAGGACTGCTGATACTCACGCTTACAGGATACATGTACAAAGAATTCGACCCGTTCACACAAAAAGGACACAGAATCACGCGATTATTAAGAGAGGTTGTGTCGCTTCACAAACGCGGAAAGATGCACGAAATATTCTATTTTGATGATGTCGGCGGACACGAGCACAGACTGGACCCGAGCAAAATCATAAAAATCGAAACTGACTATCTAACCTACAACGAAAAAGGGCACGAAGTATTCGTCCCGCTCCACCGCGTA
>JAPLZR010000106.1 GCA_026394935.1 Candidatus Woesearchaeota archaeon | reverse complement strand
CTTTCTGAAGATAAACTGGGAATAAAAAGCTTTTTAAACAGCTTCCTAGCGCCTGAATTCATGCACATACTAAAGCAAGACAGTGGAGTTTTAGTGACTCTGGAAAACGGGCTGGTCAAAAAAACCGTACGAGGATTTAATCACAGCGGACTAAGATATTACAATCCCGAAGATATGGTCGACAGGGAAATCAAAGCACTCCAAACACTCAGGGGAATAAAAGGAATCCAGAAGTTCGTAAAAAGAACATCAGAAGACACATTCTATTCCGAATACATGCCAGGCCCATGCCTATATTATTTAAAAGACAAACTGAACGATTCATTTTTTGACGCGCTCACAGAAAGCACCAATGAATGCAACAAAAGAGGAGTTTACAGAATCGGACAGCACAGAAGAGACTTTCTAGTACTACCCGACGGAAAACCAGGCATCATTGATTTCGGAAACGTGCTGTTTGAAGACGATCCAATGGCAGACATTCCTTTTCTAAACCAAGTCGCAGTTTGCTACAGCTACCTGAGAATCCAGCGCTTAAGAAGACGCTACACGTAAACTTTCACTTATTTTGCGCAAAGCCTCAACTTCACCCAGCCCTGGCGGAACACCAATAATCTTCACGCTCTTTATCTGTCCCAGCTTCTTCGCAAGCTTCAAATTCAAGCCCAAGTCGAAATCGTGCAGGGAGAGCGCTTTTGTTTCAACAAATTTGTCGATGTTGTCAATCAACATAACGTCTTTTACGTTAATTATTGTGTCAATGATGACAAGATTTTCTTCTACAGGCAGGTCCTCGGTAGGCTCGAACTCGATGAAATTAATTAACGGAAACTTCTTCTGCAAAACAGGAAGAATACGCAAAGGCAAAGAGTCCTCTTTCACCAACGGATTGCCGCAGACGTAGATGTTCATAACTTCAAGTTCACCAGCTTGTCCTTCAAGTCAGACATACTCTCAAATTCAACAACAGTATCAATCTGCCTTCGGAAAATGCTTTCCTTAACATCTTTTTGTATCAACAAAACAAGCTTCTTCTTTTTAGCAAGAGAATAACCCAACTCCACAAGCATACCCTGGCTGACATCCGGGCTTCTAACAAAAAACAGAACAGCATCAGAACTATCGATTTCTGAGAAAGCCTTCTGCAGTATACGCTTACCGCTCCACTTTTCACTCTCAAACTGATCAGAATCAAAAAGAGAACAATAATGAGAATAACCTACAGACTTCAAAACATCACAAACTTCAGGCATAATCCTATCCAACTCTTCCCTGCTCTCACCAGTGTATCTGTACGAAACAAAAACCTTCATAATATGACGAAAAACAGAAACATATAAAAAATGTGCGCAGGCGGCGGGAGTATTTCAAACCAGCCGCAAACTTTAAATATAACCTATTATTAGTATCAATTGATACTAATAGTAGCACATGGTAACGAAAACTCAAGAACAAATACTGCAACTCCTGCTAAGCCAGCCGGAAAAGCAGAGTTCAATACGGCAGATTGCCAGAACGCTGAATAAATCATACACTCTAACCTATAATAATCTCCAAGCACTGTTTAAGCAAGGCGTTGTTGAAAAGCAGGAACTGCCGCCAGCACAAATTATTAGTTTGAGCGAAAAAACACCAGCAAGCCTGCTCGTTGATATTGAGAGAAAAAGAACTGAAGCATTCCTTGAGAAACATCCTTGGCTCAAGCTCTATCTCAAAGATGTCCTGAATGCTGCAGAAAAGCCGTTTTTTATCATGCTTGCTTTTGGCAGTTACGCAAAAGGAACAGAAACAAAAAGCTCAGATCTCGACCTTCTGGTTCTAGCGCCGGCAAAAGAAGACATTCCTGCTGTGGAAAAGGCATTACAGCAATATACTAGAGTCAAAAAAGGCATCATTGTTATTGATGCTCGGAACTTTGTCGAAATGATTAAGAATCCAAAGACATTCAATGTTGGAAACGAAGCTAAAAAACACCACATCGTCCTTTATGGTGCAGAGCAATACTATCAACTCTTAAAAAAAGCATGAACAAAGAAGAACTTATCAGCAAGAAAATAATCATTGCAGAAAAAGCAGTTAAAGAACTCTCGCAGGCAGGAGACCTCAAAAAGCTGAATGAAGAAACAGCCCGCCAAATCGCTGGATTCTATGAAACTAAAACGCTCAACAGACTCCAAACAGCCAAGCACCTTTATGAAACATCCAAAGAACCTCAAAAACACAATCTTCCGCAAGAGTATACTGATTACGGCGAAGCTGTGGCAGCAGCATATTATGCAATGTACTACATTGTTCACGCATATCTTGCAGCAAACTACCAGACAAAACTGCGTGAAGACCTTCGAGGAGTTCACGCCATCACACACAACTTAATCCTTTACTATCTTGTAAAAACTAAAAAAATAGCACAACATCTTTACGACGAATACCTCCTGACCCTGGAAACCGCATCTGTCATCCAAAACCTCACAGTGGACTCATTTCAGCAGCAAGCTTACAACTATGCAGAAAAATACAACAAGAGCAGAGAAGCACGAGAGACATTCACTTACAAAACGACACCCGCAATTGAAGCATACAACGCAGAACAGGCGATTAAGATAGCAGAAGAATTCATTTATACCATCAGACAATTGATAATGAAAGAACAAGGCAGAATTTAAGAAATCACGTCATGACACAGACATTTCGAATTATGCAAAACACCTGGAGCGCAAAACTAAAAAGAACACTCACCTGCTTACTGCCAGTAGCAAAGAACAGGCAAGGCAAGTGCAACAACTGCGGGGAATGCTGCAAGCTGCCAAACAAGTGCATATTCCTGAAATACAAAAACGGAAAATCATACTGCTCAATACACCCGATAAGACCATTAAACTGCAGAAAATACCCGAGAACAGAAGAAGAACACATAACAAAAGAAAAGTGCGGGTACTCGTTCAAACCATAGATTTTAAAAACAGACAAGAAGTAAAAACGGAAATGCGAGAACTTGACAAAATCCTGGACAAAAACGAGAAAACACTATGGGAAGGAGCGCCAAAATTCTGGCCATACCTGTTCAGCAGTTCAATAATAACAACACTATTCGGGCTGTTCTGGATGCTTTTCCTGATACCATTCATAATACTCGCGCTCCTTGACATCACCTTCGGCTCGCACATATTCGGCTTTGGAATAGTCCTGCTGCCCCACTTCTGGATAGGCATATTCCTTGTCATAGGCATACCGCTATATCTGATTCTCGTCCACAAATACACATATTACGCCATAACAGACAAAAGAGTAATAATACAAAAAGGACTCATCGGAAGAGACTTTGAAATAGTCGACTTTGACCAAATAACAAACGCAGAAGTAAATGTAGGCTTCTTCGACACTTTATTCGGAGGAAATTCAGGAACCATCCTGATAGCAAGCGCAGGCTCAATGACTTACACAAGACAAGGCGTCAGCAGACCATACACGCTGAGAAACATACTAAAACCATACGAAGTATTCAAACTCTTCAAAGAAATATCACACGCAGTAAAAACAGACATAGAATACCCGAACAAATACAGACCAAAAACGAACCCAGGATACAAAACAAAATACGTCAGATAAAACAGCTGAAAAGAATTATCACATTAAAGACCTAAAATCTTTTAAACCCCTGACAGTTAACAATACTATCAAACGAGGTGCATCACTATGAAACAAATCAAACCTGAAACTGTAGCATCAGCAGAAAACGCTGTACGAGACACAAAGAACTGGTTAGCAGTCTTCAAAACAGAATACGACGTGCCAGACGAAGCAGTCAAGAAACTTCACGAAAAACTCGACGAGATAAGCGACAATATGCGAGGCCTGAAGTGCACTCCAAAAGGAGCAGACCCGAACACGATAAGACCAGTATCAAACGCGCTAAGAGACCTGAAAAACTGGCTTGCAACATTCGCAAAAGAATACGACCTATCAGCAGAGACAGTAAAAGTACTGCACCAAAACATGGACAAGATAGGACAGAAACTAGCGCTTATCGACTGCAAGTAATCAGAAAACAGCACTAACAGCCACTGCCAAAGCTGAGAAAACAGCGATGATAATCGCAAAAGTTAATTCATTCTTCACTAAAATCCCCCCCACTATTAGCTGAAGTTAAGACAGGGGTTCTTAAAGGTTACTGTTCACGAGCATTAACCGAGTCCGGCGTGAGAAAAAGCACAGACAATTGCGTAAGATGCCTGTTATACGCAACATCATATACAACGGTCTCAAAAGGAAAGAACTTCTTGAACGCAGCTCTTGTCCTGGAAACAAGAGCATCATGGTCAACTATAGAAGAATGGTACAAAGCAACATTGGCAACAACATCTTCAGAACGCACAATGTCGCCTTCCTCATCACAATATTCCGAATCAACAAGAACCTCCATTTCAAGCTCAGGAAACTCCACCGCAAGATATCTTAAAACAGAAGATGCAATCCTATCACAAACCACATTATCAAAATCAGAATATTTCTCCCACTCCTGCTCGAAAGTCTTATCGGACAGAAAAGAACGGGCATCATGCGGGTCAACCAGCAAATCATCCAGAACACGGGACTTATGCTTGTCAGACATCAAAGAAGAACCATGAGGGTAGAACAAAACGCAGCCATTAGAAGGACCTTTGCCGAATAAAGCAACATAACTCAGAAGAGGATTAGGGTCAACAATGTAAAACAAACGTTCAGGAGCAACAACCACCCTGTCAAAATCCGCAGGATTACCTGTAAGCCCATAACACACAACTTTGCCTCTCTCAACAGTTATGTCCACAAGAGACTCTGAAAGCGACGAAATGGCATCAAGACACAACCTTGACGACAAGCCAACAGTATCAGCGCGCCTGACAAAATAAAACAAGTCCCTGACAGGAAGAGTGATAATACGCTTTTTATCAGAAAAACCAAAACGCTCAGCCAGCAAAGCATTAAACTTGTAAACCCAGTCAAAGTCGAAATTGTCCATCAGAACAGCTCTAAAACCACAGGTTAAAAGCATTATTGCACAGGAACATATAGAAAAAAGGCGCCGGCTTGCGCCGGACGCCATCCGTTGAAAAAATCAACGGGGGGGAGTGGAGATAATAATTTAGTAAATAATAGCTACAGTCACTCTCGTGACCATATCCCATCTGACCTTCCACGGGTCAGCTGTAGGGTTGTTGTCACCCTTCAAAATCGCATACCAGCCTTCCTCATCAGTGCCGATTTCATTAACACGGTGCACGATGGTAAAGCCCATAGGCGAATTGTAACTCACGATATCGCCCTGATGAATCTGCTCTTTTGAAGCAGGAACCATCTGAATAAGATGAGAGCCAGCATCAAAGACAGGATCCATACTGTTAGTATCTGCCAAGATAGCCCACTGAGGGTTATTGAACCTGACATTAACACCATCAGGACCCATCTGAATCTGGTTTTCAGCAATCCAGTCTGAAGGCGAGTCACGCTCAACAGGACCGCCATAATCAGGCTCCTGAGCAATAGCACGCAAAGGCGCTTTTACTGCAGGCTCTGAATCAGCAAGTTTTACAGGACTGAAAGACAATCCACGGCTTGAAACCGTCTGAGTCTCAAAATTAATAGCATCAGTCGCAGGCAGATTTAGTCCAATCAGACTGCCAATTCCAATACCAGCCGTGAACACGGCCAGCACCAATAACGTGTATAAGTGTTTCATCTCTGCACCCCCTAGGTGTAATCTCTGTAGCGTAGTAATAGGTGCCCAAGTATATAAATGTTTCGGTTTATAGTCACCTGCCAGTGACAACATAGGATTATTTTAAATATAGAAATTAATGATACTGGAGGTAATGAATACAATCCTCAATCTCCATCCAATAGTCCCTGGAACACATGCCCTTGTATGCCCTAACAAGCTCAGGCAGCTTTGAACCCCGAGTCACACCCCTGCTCTTCAAAAGCTCAGCCACCCAATACATATTATGAAAAGGCGAACGCAGTTCATCAGGAGAACCCTTAAAACCCAAAGGAGCAACGTCTTCCACCCTGATAGGAATAAGCATTGCATTCGACCCACAATTGTCCGGCTTGGACTCTGCCCAGGCA
>JAPLZR010000121.1 GCA_026394935.1 Candidatus Woesearchaeota archaeon | reverse complement strand
GGCTGCCAAGCTGTTGGCTGAACTGGTGAAATCACCGCAACATTTTTAAATCGTCTCTATCTTGGCAAGGTTATGGGACGTATTAAGACTAAGATGATTAAGCGTTTGACTTTTGAGTTGATTAAGCAGAGCAGGGAGCGTTTTACAACCACGTTTGATGAAAACAAGAAAGTTGTTGGTGATTTGTTGGGCGCTGATGCTGGTAAGAAGACTAGGAACTCTGTTGCTGGTTACGTGACCAGATTGATGAAGGTTGTTGAAGAGTAATTTTTTGGGGGTGTGCGCTATGGCAGAGGATAACAGCATCTTTATTGGTAGCAAGCCTTTTATGAACTATGTTACTGGTGTTGTGATGCAGTTTACGACTAACCAGGCTTCTGAGGTTTTTATTAAGGCGCGCGGCAAGTTTATTTCTCGTGCTGTTGATGTTGCAGAGGTTGCTGCTAAGCGTTTCCTTGTTAATAGTATTGAGGTTAAGGACATTCGCGTTAATTCTGAGGAGTTCACTAACCGCGAGGGTAGGCAGGTCAGGGTGTCTACTATTGAGATTGCTCTGAAGAAGCTTTAAGAAAGATTTTTATATAATAAGAATAATTTTCTATAGGGTAAAAAGGGGACTAATGTGAAAAAGGTAGTGCAGGGTATATTTGTTGTAGCAGTCATACTTTGCTTAGCTGTGCCTGTCTTTGCTGATGGCTCTTTTTTTGCTGATTTCTGGTTTTGGCTGAAGTCTTTTGTTCCTACTGGCGCTCAGGCTGTTGACTCTGACGGTGATGGTATTGATTTCCTTGATAATTGTCCTGAGGTGTATAATCCTGGTCAGGAGGATGTTGATCAGGATAATATTGGTGACGTTTGTGATTTTGTTTATTCTGTTTCGCCTTCAATTCTTGCTCAGGGCGCTTCTGCTGTTTTGCGTGTTTTGGGCAATAATTTGTCATCTGCGAATATTTCTTTTTCGTCTGACATTTCAGTCTTGAACCAGTCTGTTGTGAGTGATGGCGCGCTTGACGTTGTTGTTTCTGTTGGCGTGTTTGCTGATGTTGGTCATTATTCTGTTGTTGGTGATGTTCTCGGTATTGATGTTGTTGAGGGTCCGCTTGATTTGTTGAATGTTTCTTATTCTCCGGTTGTTGCTGCTGGTCCTGTTAATCTTTCTGTGAGTATTCCTGTTGCAGAGAATGTTAATCCTGCTCAGATCAGTTTTACAACTGCTGCGCTGAGCTTGTTCAATAATCTTACAGATGAGAATTTTTCTTTGAATTTGGCGGATTCAAGGCTTGATGGCAGTGTTTTTGTTCTTGATTTTGAGCCGTTTACTTTTGGTGATGGCAATTTCGAGCTTGATTTGCATTTGAGTTATGGTTTTTCTGAATCTTTCAGTCCGAGCGTGCAGGTTGATGAGGATGTTGAATTAACTGGTTTTATTATTCAGCCGTTTGCTGCTTTATGTTCTATAGTCTCTCCTCTTCCTGTTGCTCCTTACTGTTGTCCTGCAGCAGCATCTGTTTTTCCAGGTGCTTTGTGTGCTATTCCTCCTCTTACTGTTTGTGCCAATAATTTGGTGTGTCGCGCGCCTGATCTTGGCTTCACTGTTCCTGCAACGCCTGTTTGTGCTCTTGGCAGGCTTTGCACTGTTGCCAATCTTGGCTGGGATCCTGCTGTTGCTGTTTGTGATTTTGATTATGGCGGTGTCTTGGGTGCTCCCTGTTTGACTGATCCTAATAGCGCCTGCATTCCGCCTTATAAGGTCGGGCGTTGTTTTCCCCCGCGATATAGTTGTCCGCTGCCTTTGAGCGGCAGTGCTGGTGATTTTGCAGTTGCTCCTCCTGTGGGACCGCCTCCTCTTCCAGGTGCTGTTACTTGTGCTTCGCCAAAGATTACTACTTGTGGAAATGGTATTTGGGAGTTTCCTCAGGAATGGTGTGATGATGGTGCTAATGTTGATTGTGATGGTTGCAATGGAAATTGTGCTCCTACGGAGTGTGGTGATTTTATTGTTTGCAGCAATGCGCCTTATAATGAGGTGTGTGATCCTCCTGGCAATACTGTTCAGTGTCCTGGTGGTTTGGCGTGTAGTGCAACTTGTACCTGTCCTCCTGTTCCTGTTCCTCCTCTCGGCGGCGGTGGTGGTGGTGGGCAGAAAAACGAGGAGGCTTGTGTGCCTTTCTGTGAGCTTGATGGTTCTGTTTCGTGGAAGATTGTTTCGATTGATGCGAACAGCAATGTTATGCCTGCTTCTCCTGTTGGAATGACGAGTTTTACTGCTTGCCTTAAGCAGACTGGCCAAGCTCAGCTCAGTCAGCCTCGTGTCGGCGTGATGACTTTTGCTGTGCACCGCGAAGGTTCTGTTTATAATCTTGGAAAGCTTTCAATAATTAATGAAAGAAGGAATCCTGAGGATGCTGCTTATTTCAGGGAAATGCAGCAAAAATGGTTGCCGAAGATAGCTGGCAGCAGTGCATTTTCTGTTGACCAGAACCCGGTTCTTTTCTGTCCTGCTCCTCCGGATGAGCATCTTGGTGTTTATTTGCGCTCTGTATGCAATGTGAACTCAAAAGCAAGGATTTTTGTTGATTATGGCTGGGCGCATTTCACAAAAAGTGAAGATGATACTGTTGCTGTTCAGCGTTTGACTTATTTCGTGGACGGCAAGGAAACCGTTGTTGATATCGATTGTGATGTTGAGGCTAAAGACTGTGGCAGAAAGCTCGAAATTGAGCTTCCTTCTCCTGCGAGCGCTGTAAAAGTCAATATTTTTGTTTCTGATGTTTTGGGTGTTGAAAAGTCTTTTGAGATTGAAAAGCCTGATTGTGAATCCTGTCCTCCTGTTGATTTTAGAGGAAATCTTTATGCGAACCCGTGTTGTTCTGGGAAAGTTCCTTCTGCCTGCTGTGATGTTAATAAGAATTTCTTGCAGGGCAAAGTGATTTCTGCACCGTCAAGCAGGTGTTATGAGATGAGCACTGCAATTGACGGTCCTGAGCAGAATGTCTGTCTTGTTGATAAGGCAACGTGTGATATAGTTTCTCCTAATTTCTTGAAAGGCAGTGAGATTTACCGCCAGTTTGGCTGGACTCCGAATGAGGAATGCAAGCCTCCTGTTGATCCTTTTACTCAGGCTCTTACAGGCGCTAACTTTGATAATTCTTTGAGTGCTTGTCCTGCTGTTGACTCGTGTGCTTACCCGAGCAGGAAAGTTAGTGGTGTTGAGATGGGCGAGTGTCATCCTGCTGTCTGGGAGTGTGAACAAGGTAAATGGGTTATTTCCCGCGAGGGTGTCGGTCCTTCTGTTGAGGTTTGTGACCACTCAGATAACGACTGTGATGGTTTGATTGATGAAACTCTTGTTTGCAAGTGTGATTTTGTTGGTGAAACCAAGTCTTGCAGTATTGGCGGTGCTGCCAAAGCAGTTTGTGTTGACGCGATTGGCGCTTTAGTTTTCGATACAACTCCTTGTAATGATGAATGGTCTGTTCCCAAAGAAAAGCCTGAGATTCTTGTTGCACAGCCCGTTCTTGGCGAGTTTGCAATTCTTGGCCAGAGTTATGGTGTTCCTTGCGGGGATGGTAAGTTTCCTTACTGCGTCATTTTCAACAAGCGGACTGATGGTCCTCTTTACGTTAGTGTTAAAGAATTCGGAGGAGTAATAGCTCCTACCCCTTCTGGTTTTGCGACTGTTGAAATGCCTGGTTACGAAAAGCTTGCTTCTTATGAGCTTGGTAATTGTGATGGTGGCGATGTTGAGATTGCTTTGAATGTTCCTCCGTTGAAGGATTTGGTTGCTGTGTTTAAGCGTGGTGATGAGTCTGTTCTTTTGCCTTCTGGTTTGGGTGTTGCTCCTGGCTTGGCTGGTTATGATGTTCAGGAGTTGTTTGATAAGGCAACTATTCCTGTTGTTTCTTATGCTAGTGTGAAGAAGGGCGTGGTTTTGTCTCCTGTTGCTTCAAGACTGTCTGCTCTTGGCATTACTGCTGAGTTTTCCGGCGGTATTAAGGGTGTGAAGGTTTCTTTGGAGTCTGCTGATGTTAAGATTAAGGATAAGGCGCTTGCTGTTATTGGTCAGCCGTTGAAGTTTGTTTTTGTTGAGCCTAAGCCTATGGGTGTTACTATCAGGTCTCAGCTTGTGTTGAGGGATAATCTTGACCCGAATTCTTTAGGCTTTTACATTTATCGTGATAATAAGTGGACTTATGCAGGTGGAAAGATTGAGAATGATTTCTTTGTTGTTTCACTGGATGACGTTATGCCTTTGTTGGAATCAAACACGTTGACTTTCATGATTGCTGGAAGCGTTTGTGATGGTTGCGTTAAGCCTTACTTGTTTAATGTTCGTGATGTTGATAGTCCTTTGCTTGTTGTTCTTGTTCATGGTCTTTTCAGTTCTCCGAGCCAGAGCTGGTCTGCTTTGGTGAAGTCTTTTGAGGATGAGGATGTTAATGTTGATGTTGCAGTGTTTGGTTATGCCGGCAGTCCTGTGCCTGATGCTGTTCGTGCTTTGTCAGAGGAATTGCGCAAGAAAGATTACGGCAAGATTGTTTTCATTACCCACAGTCTTGGCGGTCTTGTTGTGCGTGAGTTCCTGCACCAGGAGGAGCTTAAAGAGGATTCCTTGATTCCTAAGGTTGAAGCGTTTATCATGTCAGGCACTCCTAACCAGGGCACTCCTCTTACAAGTTCTGTTAAGAAAGTGTTTGAGCTGACTGCTTGGCTGATGGGTCGCGCTGATAATGCTCCGATTATGGGTGCTCATCCTGAGACTTTGGACTTGGTGACTAAGGGTTTGCAGTATTCTATTCCTTCTTCTGTTAAGGTTTTTTCTTTGGCTGGTACAAAGGACCAGTTGCAGAGTGGTTTGCTGTTTGACTTGCCTGCTCCTAATGATGGTGTTGTGAGTGTTGAAAGTGCTAAGAGGTTGAATGGTGTTGTTCTTGAGGATTCTTGTGTTAACGAGCTTGAACAGCCTGTTGGTCATTTGATGATGAATTCTGGTCCTGAACAGCGTTATACTTTGCTGTATTTCCTGAGACGGCTTTCGAGCGAGTTTAATGAGCGTGCTCCTCCGCAGATGTATGCTGCTTTGAAGATTGATAATTGTCAGAGTGGTGTTTTGGAAGTGTACGGCAAGCCTCTTGACAGTAATGCTTTGCCTCCTCCGCAGGGTTGCGATATGTGTGGTAATGGTGTTTGCGAGCTTGGCGAGGATTGTCCTTCTGATTGCGTTTATCCTGAGAAACAGGTGGCGTTCGGTGGCTATCCTTTTGCCAGAGTTCTTGAAGTTTTGCTTGCAGTTAATTTGTTGCTGATTGTTCTTTATCACGTTAAGACTTGGAAGTTCC